>JAEPQF010000009.1:30673-44103 GCA_017640685.1 Hyphomicrobiales bacterium | reverse complement strand
CGAGTTTAAACAACAATTTGAACAAGCAGACCAAACAACGTTTCAAAAGGCTTATACGGATTTTGTCATTAATGTTGCTTGTCAGAATGGCCGGGTGAGTAAAGAGACTACCGCTGGGATTATCGTTCGTGTTGCCAAGCCAAATTTCTCAGGAGATATTGAGAGCTTCTTGAAGCAGATGCAATCAACAGAGTGTGGTGTTTTCAATTTGTTGAAACGACCATTGCGCGAGAAATTATTGTTTGAAGTACATCGCCGCCGCCGGGATGGCTTTTAGGAACCGTACTTTATAAAAGCTATCTTCTAGCTTCAGATTTTTTTAGTTATCTGAATTTTTAATATCGTGGAATAAAACATTAAAAAACCCGCCATCCATTTTTTGAGTGGCGGGTTTTTATTTATTCTAATTTTTAAAATTCTTAAAGCTTAATAGCTTTATAGAGGAATGTGATAATCAAATACAATTCTGATCATGACCCAAAGATAAGCGCCGACGATTGGATAGAATGTGATGCCGAAGCCTAAAGCTCTTGTGAATTTATCTTTGTGATACCCAATCCAGAAAATGAGGCGCCCTACAATGAAGAGAGAGGCGAGTAGAATTGTACTAATCGCTTCGTCTGCTGGTGCATAATAAACAATAGCGCTGTGAACAAAGAAGAAGAGCAGTGTTTGCTCAATGGTATTCGCAAGAAAGCGCTTGTTAATATCTGCCGGCGTGTCTGTTCTTAGTTTTTGACCAATCACATTTCTTGGGTCTAGCCTTTGGAAGGCGATTGAAGTTATGCCCATTAAGAGAGGCAGAGTTACAAACACCATGACTTGCATTAAAAAGGCAAGTCTATCCGGGTATGTATCCCAGCTTTGTGGTGTGAAGTGCAGAGTATGTTTGCCAATGAGAAACCAGATGGCGCAGAAGATACCTGTTACGGCGGCTATTGTTAAGAATCTTTTCTGATCCTTATGTAGCGGACGGCCTTGGCGTGAAAAACGCTCTAGGCGGGCTTCCATTGATTGGTTAATTGAGAATTGGGATTTCATTACGCTGTTACTTTTTTCTGTTTTCATTATTTAAATTTCATTTAGCAAATTTTATCTTTAAGTCATCTCTTTCAGTAGAGTATTACCTAAAAACTCATAGAAGAATGTGATTTATGTCACTCTCTTCTCGCTCCTTATGAGGCATTTGCCAACATGGCTCGATTTGGGCCATACACCTGATTCTTTTGTTCAAAATGTGCTTAAGTGATATTCAACAGATGATTTATGCGTTTAAAACGCTTTTTCTTTTGATCTTTGAACGAGGTTTTGACGAATAAAGAGCCTTTCTAATGCCCTTTCAATTTTTCCTCATCAATACTTAAGTTACATTTTTATTAGTTGAGAATGCAATTTCTTAGCCATGTTCACTGGTCTGGATCGTCAATCGCACTGTCTTTCTCTCGTTAGCTTAACAAGAAGTCTCTAATCTTTGGGTAACGAATTAAAAAATATCTGTCAAAGAAAGTTGAAGATAATGGGTTAATTGTACCATGGAATGAGACAATTAAGAGACATAAACGTCATGATTTCAGGACAAATCGAGAACATAATTGGAACGTAAGGTGTCAATATGTGATATTTTAGAGAGGTGTGACATTTTTCTAAACTGGGACAGGATTGTTTTTTTGTTTACCATTATTCAAAATAAATGCTGATTTTTTTGAATTTGCAGTTTTGCCGAACGGTTTTGAGTGAGGCAAGGTAGGTAAATTGGTGTGATTTTGATTTTGTTTGTGGAGAATTACACTGCTTCTCGGTTTTGAGGGGAAAATTGCTTTAATGTGCCGTTATGGCGTTTTAGGGTCTACACCCTAGTGATATTATTATTTATTTGGCACGCTTTTTTGCTGGCCTATCAGTTAAGTTTCATATGAAGGAGTGTTAGCAATGGCTGGTTCTATTAATAAAGTGATTTTGGTCGGCAATCTTGGAGCTGACCCTGAAGTGCGGCGCATGCAAGATAACCGCCCTGTGGTGAATTTGAGCATTGCGACAACTGAAAGCTGGAAGGATAAGAATTCTGGTGAACGGCGTGAGAAAACAGAATGGCACCGTGTTGTTATTTTTAATGAAGGTTTGTGCCGTGTGGCTGAGCAATATTTGAAAAAAGGCGCTAAGGTCTATATTGAAGGCAGTTTGCAAACGCGCAAATGGCAAGATAATAACGGTCAGGATAAATATACCACCGAGATTGTTCTGCAAGGCTTTAATGGTAATTTGACAATGCTTGATGGTCGTTCTGGTGGCGGGCAATCTGCTAATCAGGGAAATTATCAGAATAACAACAATGATTTTTCTAATAATAATCAGAATAATAATTTTGGCGGTGAGCCGAGCTGGGGGCAAGTACCATCAGATAATGCTCAACCAAGTGCCGCACCGAGTAATTTTGAAAAAGAATTAGATGATGAAATTCCTTTTTAGTGGCGCTTTAGGTTGCCCACAAGCAACCGCGCTTCTAAGCGGAGCTTAGAAAGTTTTTCTTTGCTCTCACGGCTATTCCAAGCGCTAGCCGCGCTTGGGCCTCCGAGAGGCGGCGCTTGCGCCGGACGCCTTTGGCGTCATGTCCCATTGCCTAAATAGGCAATGCTCCTTCATCGTATAGTTTGCTTTGAGTTTCTTTTTTAAGCTAGTTTTTGATTTGGCTGTTTTGTTTCATAGTAGGTCAGAAAGTCTCTTAGTTTAGCTATAAAAAATAAACTTGAATTTACCATGATTACAGCGCTCAATAGGGGCGCTGTTTTTGTTTGAGGGATTTGAATTTTGTAGGGGCTGCTTCTATGAAATGTTTGGTAACTGTTGGTTATGGTTTTATTGGCCGGGGTGTTGTGCAAGCGCTTTTGCGGGCTGGGCATGATGTCACTGGGGCTGGCCGTGATTTGGAATTAGCTGAGCGATTGGTGCCAACAATCCCTTGGGTTTATTGCGATTTTAATACTGACCTTAACCCAGATATTTGGGCTGAGCGGTTACGTGGGTTTGATGTTGTTGTGAATTGCGTGGGTATTTTGCAATCTGATTTACAAGATGATGCTCAATTTGTTCACGGGGAAGGGGCGCGTGCCTTATTTCAAGGAGCGGAAACGGCAGGCATTCAACGTTTCATTCATATTTCTGCAACGACGCTTGGGCGTGAAGAAATTGGGGGCGGCAAATATAAAGGTTCCAGACAAAAAGCTAGCATTGAAGACGATTTAGAAGACCTTTTGCCAGAGCCGCATTTTGATAAAGAGGCGAGTGTTGAAGGGTTGCCTGAATATGCCTCGAGTAAGCTAACTGGTGAGCATTATTTAGAAGAAACATCTTTGAACTGGACGATTATCCGCCCGGATCTTGTTTTAGGTGCTGGGTCTATTGGGGGGGCGGCTCTTATTCAAGGGTTGGCTGGTTTGCCAAAATTTGTCCCCTTACCTGGCCCTGGCACTCAAGCCTTTCAACCCATTGCGCTTGATGATTTGGCGGATGGAATTGTGAAAATGATTGCCCCGTTGAAAGAAAAAGAAGTGGGTGTGGCTGCTAGATCAGAAATCCCTTTTTCTCGGCAAATGGTTTACGCGGTTGGGCGTGATGTCGTCACTTTAAAAGAATTAATACAGCATTATCGTGTTTGGCTAGGGTTTTCAAAAGGCATTCCGATTATTATTCCGCGTTGGTTGATGAAGCCGGTGATGTGGGTTGGTGATTTTGCGTCTATGCTTGGAAATAGAGGGCCGATTAGAACGGCGTCTTTGGAGCAGATGGATTTGTTCACGCCTCATGATGGTTCAGCCTTTATGAAATTACTAGGGCGGCCTACATTGGCGGTTCCTGAAATCTTGGCGCTGCATCAATCAACGGCAGTTGAGCGGCAATTTGCGCGTTGTTATTTTTTACTGCCTCTATTGCGCTGGGTCCTCGGGCTAAGCTGGATTTTTGAAGGTGTGGAAGCGGCTCAAGGTATTCAAGATTTTTCCTCACTCTTTTTGTTTGAAGCGAGTTTTGAGCTCTATCAAGTTGCTATTTTTGCTCTGTTGAATTTGATCGCTGGGGTTATGTTTTTATCGAAACCCTGGATTAGAGTAGGCGGGGTGATTAAGAGCTTGATGATTTTATGGTCCGGGGTTTTTAGCTTTTCTTATGTTTCTGGTGTTGAGCAATTTTTGGGCTGGGGTTTTTCTTTATTGTTACCATTGTTGCTAATTTGGGTTCTCATGGGGTTGCACGAAAAAAGATGAGTTATTTTGTTTTAAAATATCTGCATATTTTAGGGGCTTGCGTTCTGTTTGGCACTGGCATGGGCATTGCTTTTTTCATGTTCTTTGCTGTTCGCTCTAAGTCTGTTGAGGTCATTGCAAGCGTTGCTTCTTTGGTTGTTTTGGCGGATTATATTTTTACGTTAACTGCGGTTATTGTGCAGCCGATAACAGGGGCGCTTTTAGTGCTTGATGTTGGTTATAGCTTTTATGATCACTGGGTTTTGCTCAGTATCGCGCTTTATATTTTTATTGGGTTTTGCTGGATACCGGTCGTGTTTATGCAAATTGAGATGAAAGATTTAGCACTCAAAGCTTCTGGTACTAGTAATGCTTTGCCTGAGCGGTTTCATACGCTTTACAGACGGTGGTTCATTTTAGGATGGCCGGCTTTCCTTTCTATCATGATCATTTTTGTTTTGATGATCGAAAAACCAGTTGAGATTTTTTAACTGAACTAAGCTTTTGTAAATAATGAGCTTAAACTAGAAAAAAATTTGGTTTTGTATTAGAACGTTTCTTTCAATTTTCTAGAGCATTTATTTCAGGAATTCTTATGGCCCCGCCTTTATTAACTTTGCAAAATATTCATCTTACCTTTGGAGGCAACCCCATTCTTTCCGGGGCGGAGATGTCTATTTTTGAAGATGACCGGATTTGTTTGGTTGGACGTAATGGTTGCGGGAAATCAACTTTTTTAAAAATTGCAGCCGGGTCAATTGAAATGGATGAGGGGGAGCGGTTTGTTCAACCTGGCACCACTATGCAGTATCTCGAGCAAGAGCCTGACCTAACTCGTTTTGAGACGACTGGCGACTATGCGCGCAGTGGCTTAGTGAGTGAGGATGATGGCTATCGTGCAGATTATTATTTAGAGCAATTGGGGCTGACTGGTAAAGAAGGAACAACTAAGCTTTCTGGCGGTGAACAGCGACGAGCCGCTCTTGCTAAAGCCTTGGCGCCTGCACCTGATATTTTGCTGCTAGATGAACCAACCAACCATTTGGATTTGCCGGCCATTGAATGGTTAGAGCAGGAGTTGCGATCTTTAAAATCAGCCCTTGTGGTTATTAGTCACGATCGGAAGTTTTTGGAGACAGTTTCAAAATCAGTTTTGTGGATTGACAGAGGGACATCTAGGTTGATGAAACAGGGCTTTGGAAAGTTTGAAGCTTGGCGTGATGAGGTTTTTGAGCAAGAAGAGATTGAAGCGCATAAGCTTGATCGTAAGATCGTTGCGGAAGAACATTGGCTTCGTTATGGGGTGACGGCGCGGCGCAAACGAAACCAAAAACGTCTTGGTGATTTGCATGCACTTCGGCAAAAACGGAGAGATCATCGCGGGCCTAAAGGCTCTGTTAAGATGGAGACGAGCGAAGGGCGCGTTTCTGGCAAAATTGTTGTTGAGGCGAAAAAGATTTCTAAATCTTTTGGGGAGCTTCAGATTGTCAATGAGTTGAGTGTGCGTCTTTTGCGTGGTGATCGACTTGGCATTGTTGGGCCGAATGGTGCTGGTAAATCAACCATTATCAAGATGCTCACCGGGCAGTTAGAGCCAGATGGTGGCGAGATCAAAATTGGCACCAATATTGACATGGTGACCTTGGATCAAAGTAGAGAAAGCTTGAAACCAAACTGGACTTTGGCAGATGCATTGACCAATGGTGGTGGTGACATGGTGGAAGTTGGCGGCAAGCCTAAGCATGTCATTGGTTATATGAAAGACTTTCTTTTCGAACCTGCCCAAGCTCGGACACCATTAGATGTGCTTTCTGGTGGGGAGCGGGCGCGGGTGATGCTGGCCAGGGCTTTGTCATTACCATCGAATTTAATGGTTCTTGATGAACCAACAAATGATCTTGATTTAGAGACGCTTGATTTATTGCAAGAGCTCATCACTGATTATGATGGGACTGTTTTGCTTGTTAGCCATGACCGGGATTTTATTGACCGGATTGTTGACGCTGTTCTTGTTTATGAGGGAGATGGCAACTGGGTTGAATATGCTGGTGGTTACAGCACAATGATGGCGCAGCGCAAAGATGAGATGAAAAGTCGCTCGAAGCGAGAAGATGAAAAAGCTTCTAAGGGTAAGCTTGCAGATGAGGCATCTACAGCGCCTAAATCTCAGCAAAAACCAGAGAAAAAATTAGCTAAACTTTCTTATAAAGATAAATATGCTTTAGAGACTTTACCAAAAGAGATCGAAGAGATTGAAGCTCAGATCGCGGCTCACAATAAAGCACTCGAAGACCCTGATTTGTTCACAAAGAACCCAAAGCGGTTTAATGAGGCGATGGAGGGGATTGCGTCTCTCACAGAAGAATATGAAGAAAAACAAGAGAAATGGCTTGAGCTGGAAATGATGCGCGAGGAGCTAGAGGGGTAATTTTATGCCCCTCCTTTAAACTTCGTGGAAGTTTGTTATGTAGCCATCTCCTGTGTATTCAACGTTTAATGAAAAATGACAGGATTGGGTGAGGTGGCTTTTGATCATTTCCTCGAGGCTTTTGATTAATTCGTCAGTGAAAGCTTTGTCCCTATGTGGTTTCGGGAGCATGGCAAGATTGACATAGATATGGGTGTGATGAAAGTGATCCGCTTTATAAGCTCTTCCTTTACAAGCGCCTGAAGATTGATCGTGTTTTTTTATTGTTTCTTCAATTCCGCTTAGAATCTTTTCGCAATTAAGATCCAAATCATTGCTATATCTGATATCTGCTTGAGGCATTTTATTGTCTTTCTTTGTCTCACGGGCTATGCTTTTTAGTAGCGCTTCAGATGCCCACAAAGCATCCGCTTAGTAGCGCTTCAGATGCTCACAAAGCATCCGTTTATTTTCTCTCACGGCTATTCCTCGCTACGCTCGGGCCTCCGAGAGGCGGCGCATTTTTTGCGATCAGTTTATCCGTACTCGCTGCGCTCCGTTCGGACTGATCTTGTGCACCGGGCTACACTGGCGCTTCGTCATGTCCCTCAGCCCGAGAAGGGCTGAGCTCCTTCTTCGTATGGTGACTTATTAGTGTGGTGACTTGCTATTTTATTTTTCATTCGTGTTTACAATATTAAAACGGAATTGGATACTGCCGGTAGACTGTTCCTATCTCTTCTAAAATTTCATCTGTCAGTTTTACATCAATGGCGCCGATGTCTATTTTTAATTGATCAACTGATGTTGCGCCGATGATGGTTGAGGCCACGAAAGGCTGTGAGAGTGTGAAGCTAATCGCCATTTGCGAGGGGTCGATATTGTGTTTTTTAGCGATTGCAACATAGCCTTCTGTAGCTTTTTCAACCATGTCAGTCATGCGGTAGCCATAGCGCAGAGCCGCCCCTTCTGAATGATAAAAGCGGGTTCCGCCTGGTTGTTGATTGTTCAGATATTTTCCTGACAAGACCCCCATTGCAAGGGGAGACCATGGCAGGTAGCTGACATTCTCTAACATGCAGGCTTCAGCAACATCAGTATCATCACGGCGGCGTAATAGGCTGTATTCATTTTGAATAGAGACCATCGGTTTCAGTCCATGTTTTTCAGCAAGAACTGCATATTGAGTGATGCCCCAGGCGCTGTCATCTGAAAGACCATAGGTGCGAATTTTGCCGTCTTTAACGAGCTGATCGAGTGTTTCTAAAACTTCAAGTTGATTGTCGAGAATGGCTTGCTTGTCAGTTACTTTTGGGGTGTAGTTCCAAGCGTTATCAAAATGGTAGGTGTTTCTATTTGATGGCCAGTGGAGTTGGTAAAGATCGACATAGTCTGTTTGCAAGCGGGTTAGGCTATCTTCAATCGCCTGAAGGATGTTTTTACGGTCTATGTTTTGACCACCGCCACGGATATAGGGCATTTCGGGTGAAATTTTTGTTGCCAGAACGATTTCTTCTCGGCAAGATTTATTTGCGTTGAGCCAGGTGCCAATGATGGTTTCTGTCGAGCCGTAACTTTCAGCCGTTGGAGGAACAGCATACATTTCAGCTGTGTCCCAGAAATTTACACCTTGATCTAAAGCGTAATCCATTTGGGCGTGGCCTTCACTTTCAGAATTTTGTGTGCCCCATGTCATGGTGCCAAGACAGATGCGACTGATTTTGATGTTGGTAGTGCCGAGGGTGGTGTATTCCATGATGATGGTCTTTCTTGGTTGTCTTTAGACAAGTGATTTGCAGACAATTGATTTGCCCTGAGAAGATCGAAGACTAATCAGTTCTATTTGGGGGGCAAGCTTTATTTTTACAAGTCTCTCTTGTTAATTTTTTACTGCAAAGATTTACATATAGCAAAGAGCTCTCACACAAACTTCTTACTGGTTAGTTTTTTCATCTCTGTCGTGGTCATCTTTTTTCTGAACTTCAATGAAAAGATGTTTCATTTCCGGGTATTTGGATTTGATTTCTCTTTCTAGTTCAGAAATCTCGCTTTCGACGTCACCGGCTGTCATGTCATCTTCAAAGTCAATGGAGATGGCGAGAATGATGTCATTCGGGCCCATATGCATGGAGCGTAATTCATTTACGTGCAGAACTGAATGTTTATTATCGATGATTGATTTTATATCTGCTGTGATTGTAGGGCTTGCGGCTTCACCAATAAGGAGGCCCTTGGTTTCATACGCTAGTAGGATGGCGGTGCCTGCGAGGATGATGCCGATTAGAACAGATGCGGCGCCATCTGCCCATTGAACGCCTAAACTTGAGCTTGCTAAAATTCCTATAAACGCAACAATCAGACCGAGCATTGCAGCAGAATCTTCAAAGAGAACTGTGAAAACGGTTGGGTCTTTTGAATGGCGGACAGCGTCCATAAAGTTCGCTTTAC
Organism: Hyphomicrobiales bacterium; assembly: GCA_017640685.1. Classification (GTDB taxonomy): domain Bacteria; phylum Pseudomonadota; class Alphaproteobacteria; order Rhizobiales; family HXMU1428-3; genus HXMU1428-3. The sequence continues at coordinate 35,013 of JAEPQF010000009.1, read as the reverse complement.
CTCTGATTTTATTAAACTCTTTAAAGGCGATGTACCAGGCAACTCCTTCAAATATGAGGGCTAGGCTTAGGATGATGTAGTTGATGTGAGGGGATCTTATTTCTTCTGGGTGATTTAATTTATGAATGCCTTCATAGATTGAAACACCAGAACCAACCGCAAAGATTAGAATAGCTACGACGAAGGCCCAGAAGTAAATTTCCATGCCATATCCAAAGGGATGGCGATCATCTTTTGGTTTTTGAGACTTCTTAATGCCGTAAAGCAAGAGGCCTTGATTGCCTGTATCGACGACGGAGTGAATGGCTTCAGAGAGCATGGCTGAGGAGCCAGTGATGGAAGCACCGATGAATTTTGTGATTGCGATGAGGCCATTTCCGGCTAATGCTGCGAAAATTACCTTTTTTGAACCATGTCCAGCCATTTTATACCCTCAATCTATTGAAATTTCTCTTATTAGTATGATTTCAGTCAGGTAAGTAAAGCGTCTAGGCGTCAAGGGTGTGAAATTATTGAAAATATCCCCAAAGAATGAGTGAAAATCTTCTATTAAAACTGGTGTGGGGTGTTTTGATGGGCTATACCTTAAAGGCTGGAATTTGCTTTAAATGAGTGAGATTTAAATCATTGTGTTCTTATCGGACGATAAGCCTTGGGCTTTAAATAATGAGCTCATTTTATTTTAAAAGCGGGTTTCTTACCTGTTTGGGTGCTTTATTGCATTTGGCACAGGTCTTAAGAGTGATAAATTGCTAGAATTAATGAAATAGGACCATCAATTGAGCGATAATGATAATGAAGAAGGCCCTTTGGATGGCCCTGATGGATCGTCTCCGGATATTCGCCCCATTCTAATCACAGAAGAGATGCGTAAGTCATATCTTGAATACGCAATGAGTGTGATTGTTTCACGGGCGCTTCCTGATGTTCGTGATGGTTTAAAGCCTGTGCATCGCCGGATTTTATATTCGATGCATGAAAGTGGTTATGAATATAATAAGCCTTATCGTAAATCAGCGCGTGTTGTTGGTGATGTGATGGGTAAATATCACCCTCATGGTGATAGTGCGATTTACGATGCTTTGGTGCGGATGGCGCAAGATTTCTCACTGCGTCTTCCTTTGATTGATGGGCAAGGTAACTTTGGTTCTGTTGACGGGGACCGAGCTGCGGCGATGCGTTATACAGAATGTCGCTTGCAGAAAGTTGCGCAAAGCCTGCTTGATGACATCGATAAAGAAACGGTTGAATTTCAAGACAACTATGATGCCTCTGAAAGTGAGCCACAGGTTCTTCCGGCCAAGTTTCCGAACTTACTTGTCAATGGTGCCGGTGGTATTGCTGTTGGTATGGCGACGAATATTCCGCCGCATAATCTACGTGAAGTTATCAATGGGTGTATTGCTTATCTTGATGACCCTGAAATTGAAATTTCTCAATTGAATGAAATTATTCCCGGGCCTGATTTTCCAACGGGTGGAATGATTTTAGGCCGCACAGGCATTCGCTCTGCTTACCATAAGGGTAAGGGCTCTGTTGTGATGCGGGGCAAGGTTGCAACAGAAGAAATTCGTAAAGACCGCTTTGCTTTGGTTATTACTGAAATTCCATATCAAGTTAACAAAGCCTCGATGGTTGAGAAGATTGCTGAACTTGTTCGTGAAAAACGCGTTGAAGGCATTGCCGATATTCGTGATGAATCTGATCGGCAAGGCTTACGGGTTGTGGTCGAATTAAAGCGAGATGCGGTGCCTGATGTGGTGCTCAATCAGCTTTATCGTTTTTCTCCTTTGCAGACGAGCTTTGGTTGTAACTTAGTGGCGCTGAATGGTGGCAAGCCTGAGTTGCTGAACTTACTTGATTTTATTAGAGCGTTCACAGATTTCCGCCAGGAAGTTGTTTATAAACGCACGAAATATTTGCTTAATAAAGCAAGGGACCGGGCGCATGTGTTGGTTGGTTTGGCAATTGCGGTTGCGAATATTGATGAGGTGATCAACCTTATTCGCACAGCGCCGAACCCGGCGACGGCGCGTGAGCAATTGATGGAGCGAAATTGGCCGGCGAAAGATATAGCGCCGCTGGTTGAGCTTATTGCTGATCCGCGTCATGCTGTTGCGAGTGACGGGACTTATAAACTTTCTGAAGCGCAAGCGCGCGCTATTCTCGATCTTCGCCTGCAACGCCTTACTGCTCTTGGCCGTGATGAACTATCGGACGAGTTACACAAACTTGGCGCAACCATTAAAGATTATCTCGATATTCTAGGGTCTCGGGTGCGAATTGTTGAGATCGTTAAAGGCGAACTTACTGAAATTAGTGATGAATTTGGAACGGATCGCCGCACTGAAATTCAAGATTATGATGGTGATGTTGATGATGAGGACTTGATTGCCAAGGAAGATATGGTGGTTACAGTTTCTCACAAAGGCTATATCAAACGTGTGCCTTTATCGACTTATCGGGCACAGCGCCGTGGTGGCAAGGGCCGCTCTGGTATGGCGACGCGTGATGAGGATTTTGTGACCAAAATCTTTGTTGCGAATACTCATACGCCAATTCTTTTCTTTTCTTCTCGTGGTATGGCTTATAAAATGAAGGTTTGGCGTTTGCCACTTTCAGCGCCGCAAGCGCGCGGTAAAGCTCTTATTAATTTGCTCCCCCTTGAGCAAGATGAAACGATCACCACGATTATGCCATTGCCTGAGGATGAAAGCACGTGGGAACAGTTGCACGTAATGTTTGCAACAAGCTCTGGTGGGGTGCGACGTAACCTTCTTTCTGATTTTGTTGAGATTAGGCAAAATGGTAAGATCGCCATGAAGCTTGACGAAGGTGATAAAATCCTTGGCGTTGATATTTGTACTGAAGCTCACGATGTGTTACTCACAAGTGAGAAGGGACAAGCTATACGCTTCCCTGTTACTGATGTGCGGGTTTTTGCAGGCCGGAATTCAACCGGTGTGCGGGGCATTCGTTTAGCCGATGATGACAAGCTTATCTCCATGGCCATTCTTCATCATATTGATGCAACAGCGGAAGAAAAACGTGCTTACTTGAAACGGGCGGCACAAATGAGACGTGCTGCAAGTGGTGAGGGCAGTGACGCTGATGTGCCAGAGCTTGAAGATGATGAAGGCGCAGATGTTGAACTTTCAGTTGAGCGTTATGCCGAACTTGGGGCAGGTGAGCAGTTTGTTCTGACACTGAGTGAAAACGGCTTTGGTAAACGATCATCAGCTTATGAATACCGTGTTTCTGGTCGGGGTGGTAAAGGCATTATCGCTATGATCGTGAATGACCGGAATGGTGACCTCGCTGGTTCTTTCCCTGTTGAAGATGGGGATGAGATTATGCTTGTGACCAATGGTGGCCAGCTTATTCGTTGTCCTGTCAATGATGTTCGGGTTGCAGGACGCAATACGCAAGGTGTAACTGTGTTTAAAACTGCAGCTGATGAAAAAGTTGTTTCTGTTGAGCACATTTCTGAAGTGGAGAATGATGGAGATGAGGGGACTCGTGAAGCTTCTTCAGATGATAATTCTCCTGAGGACCCCTCTGAAGGCCCATCGGATGACGGGATAGCTGATGATGGAACTGCTGAGAGCTAAGGATGTATAGTTTATGAGTTTAACAGGATTTTATCCCGGTAGTTTCGACCCGATTACTAATGGGCACCTTGATATTATTGGGCGTTCCCTTCATTTCATTGATGAGTTGATCATTGGTGTTGGTGTTCATCATGGAAAAACCCCTTATTTAACAGGTGAAGAGCGTGTTGAACTGATTGAAACATTGGCTGTTGATCTGCGTAAGACAACAGGAAAGACCATAAAAGTCATTCAATTTTCAGGTTTGATGGTTGAGGCTGCTACTGCTTATGGCGCAAAAGTCATTGTTCGTGGTGTTCGCGATTCAGCAGATTATGTTTATGAAATGCAAATGGCTGGCATGAACAGGGCCATGAGTGGCCATGGGCCGGATGGTTTAGAAACGCTTCTTTTACCAAGCACAGGAGAGGTTCGCCATATCGCTGCCAAACTTGTTCGGCAAATCGAAGTATTTGATGGTGATATCACTAGTTTTGTACCACCTCATGTTGCTGAATATTTAGAAAAAAAGAAAAGATAGCGTTCTGAATGAATTGAGTGAGTTATATAGCTTGGTTATTTAGAGTGCAGGTTTTGAGACTAATTAATGTTAGGTAAGTTGATGATTAGATCATTTGTTATTTCTGTAGTTTTATTTCTGCTTGGTGTGACACAGGTTTCAGCCCAGAGTGGTGTTAATTTAGATAATTTTCTATATTTAGATACGAAATATGGTCGCTCCATCATTGT
>JAEPQF010000009.1:23128-30663 GCA_017640685.1 Hyphomicrobiales bacterium | reverse complement strand
CCTAAAAAAGCTCCTAAACATGTTGAACGTGTTAGAAAGCTTGTACGTGAAGGGTTTTATGATGGGTTGCTTTTTCACCGTGTAATACATGGTTTTATGGCACAAACAGGTGACCCAACTGGCACCGGGACTGGTGGCTCTGATTATCCTGATCTTCGTGCTGAATTTAATAATGTTCCTTATAATCGCGGTGTTATTGGTGCAGCTCGCACGCAAAACCCTCACTCTGCGAATAGCCAGTTCTTTATAACATTCCAAGCTGCTCACTTTCTAAATGGTCAATATACTGTTTGGGGTAAGGTTGTTCATGGAATGGAATTTATTGACAAGATCAAACGTGGTCGTGGGCAAAGCGGTATGGTTGATAATCCAGACAAGATTGTAAAAATGCAGGTTATTTCTGATAGTAAAGAACAGCCGAATGTAGATTTGCGGCAATTTGTTCCAGGGTTAGAGCAAGCTCCACGTAAAAAGATTTTACCTCGAATTGAATAATCATAAAAAATAGCTTAAACGTTGATTTATCCCGTTTTAAACGGCGTAAATTGTTTTGAAGGAAGACTGATGACCGAGATTAAAGACCCGGAAAATACACTTATTTTAAATATTACACATGGCGAAGTGATCATTGAGCTGTTGCCTGATGTTGCTCCGAACCATTGTGCACGTATTAAAGAGCTTGCTCGTGAAGGGTTTTATGATGGCATTGTTTTTCACCGTGTGATTGATGGTTTCATGGCACAAACTGGTGATCCAACCGGTACTGGTACTGGTGGTTCAGGTAAGAACTTAGAGGCTGAATTTAATGACACACCTCACTTACGTGGTGTTTGTTCAATGGCGCGGGCGCAAGCGCCAAACTCAGCTGATAGCCAATTCTTCATTTGTTTTGCTGATGCAGGCTTTTTGGATGGGCAATATACCGTTTGGGGCCGTGTGATTTCTGGTATGGAACATGTTGATGAGATCAAACGGGGTGAACCTGTGATTGATCCTGACCAGATTTTAAGCATGCGGGTGGCGGCAGACGCTGCGTAATCGTTGCGATTAATTAGTAATTTTAAGAGACCGGAGGGGTTAGTTCTTTCTGGTCTCTTTTTATTTTTAGCTTTTGAAACTTAACTCTATCAGCTATATGGTTTGGTTTTTAAGACCTTTTGAGAGTGACTTTCCTTGCAACTTGATGATTTTGACTTTGACCTTCCTGAAAGCAATATCGCTTTAGAGCCGCATCCAACGCGTGATGGGTCTAAACTATTGCGTGTTTTGCCTGATGGTGCGTTAGAAGATCACGTGTTTAAAAATTTGCTTCGTTTTTTTAAGCCAGGCGATGTGGTTGTTTTAAATAATAGCCGGGTGTTGCCAGCTGCGTTAAAGGGAAAGCGGTTACGCGGGGAGAGTGAGGCGAATGTGCAGCTTAATCTGCACAAGCGTGTTTCAAGCAATGAATGGTTTGCTTTTGCAAAACCTGCCAAACGCATGAAAGTTGGTGACCGGCTTCGATTTGGTGATCTGGCGGGAAGTTCTCAGGCTTGTTTTGAAGGGCGGTTGGAAGCAACGATTGTTGAAACACCTGGTGGTGGTGAGATTTTAGTGAGATTTGATCTTGATGGGGTTGCGCTTGATGAGGCTTTGAAGCTCGTGGGGGATATGCCTTTGCCGCCTTATATTGCGTCAAAACGGGCAGCCGGTGAAGAGGATAAAGAGACCTATCAAACGGTTTATGCAGAGCATGATGGCTCTGTTGCAGCGCCAACAGCTGGGCTTCATTTTACTGATGAGTTACTAGCGGGTTTGAAAGAGATTGGCGTTGATTTGCAATTTGTCACTTTGCATGTGGGCGCTGGGACGTTTCTTCCTGTTAAAGTGGACGATATAAAATCTCATAAAATGCATGCTGAGTGGGGGCAGGTGAGTGCTGAAACTGTTGAGGCAATACGCAGCGCTAAGTTAGCTGGAAAGAGGGTTTGTGCTGTTGGGACAACGTCTTTGCGCTTGCTTGAAAGTGCGGCTTTAGAGACGGGTGAAATTGAGCCATGGACTGGCGAGACTGATATATTCATAACGCCAGGGTTTCAGTTCAAAGTGGTTGATCGATTGATTACTAATTTTCACCTTCCCAAATCAACTTTGTTTATGTTGGTCTCTGCATTTTCTGGTCTTGATGTGATGCAATCTGCTTACAAAGCTGCGATTGAGCGGGACTATCGGTTCTATTCTTACGGTGATGGGTGTTTGCTTGAAGGGGCGCATAATGGCTGATGGGTTTTCATATAAAGTTTCTGCAACTTCTGGCTTAGCGCGGCGCGGTGAGATTTCAACACCTAAGGGTACTATTCAAACGCCTGCATTTATGCCTGTTGGAACAGCTGCCACAGTGAAGGGCATGTTGCCCGAAACTGTGAAAGAAACCGGGGCAGATATTCTTCTTGGGAATACATATCACCTTATGCTACGCCCTGGGGCTGAGCGGGTTGCGTCTTTAGGTGGGCTGCATAAATTTATGAATTGGGACAAGCCTATTCTTACTGATAGTGGTGGGTTTCAGGTGATGTCGCTTGCGAAACTTCGCAAAATCACCGAAGAGGGAGTTCGGTTTCAATCTCACATTGATGGCTCGTCTTATAATTTGACACCAGAGCGCTCGATGGAAATTCAGGCGTTGCTTGGCTCTGACATTCAAATGGCGTTTGATGAATGCACTCCGTTTCCTGCAACAGAGGCACAAGCTGAAACCTCTATGGAATTGTCTATGCGCTGGGCGAAACGTTCTAAGCAAGCTTTTGAAAAATATAGTGCGTCTGGGCAGGCTTTGTTTGGTATTGTGCAGGGCGGTGTTTATGAGCATTTGCGCATTCGCTCAGCTGAAGCTTTAAAGGAAATTGAGTTTCCTGGCTATGCGGTTGGGGGCTTGGCTGTTGGTGAAGGCCAGCAAGCGATGTTTGATACGCTTGATTTTACGATGCCGCATTTGCCGCAAGATAAACCACGCTACCTTATGGGTGTTGGTACTCCGCTTGATTTGGTGGGCGCTGTTGAGCGCGGTGTTGATATGTTTGATTGTGTGATGCCGACACGCTCTGGTCGGCATGGGCAAGCTTTTACCTTTGAGGGCAAAGTGAATTTGAAGAATGCGCAGTTTAAAGATGACCCTGCCCCTCTTGATGAGCATAGTTCATGCTCGGCCATGAGAGATTATAGTAAGGCTTATTTGCATCACCTCATTCGCTCTGGAGAGTTGCTGGCCTCTATGCTTGTGAGCTGGGCGAACATTCATTTTTACCAAGAGCTGATGGCAGCTATGCGCTTGGCCATTGAAGAAGATCGCTTTGCTGAATTTGCAAAGGAATTTCGCACGCGGTATCAGGTGTCTAAGTAAGACGGTTGATAAGGGAAGGTGTTTGAGTTTTTATGTTTTTTCTTCCCTAACATTTGTTTCAAAGTTTTCGTCTGATCTCTGATGTTCTTGATACCATAGATAGAGGCCGGAGGCGATGACGCACATGGCACCAGCGAATGTCCACCAGGTAATCACATCATCAAATACAAAATAGCCTATTGTTGGCATTGTAATGATGCCCAAATAGATAAAGGGTGCGAGCAAGGGGGCGGGGGCGTGTCTGTGGGCTGTAATCATCAACCAGTGCCCAATGCCACCAGAGACGCCAAGTGAGATTAATAAACTCCAGGTAAACAAATCTTGTGGCGTTTTCCAATAGAAAAAAACAAGAGGCGTTAAGACTATGGCGCCGCCGATTGGGGCCATGATCTGGTTGGTTGCGTTTTTATCATAATGGGAGGTGTATCTTGTTAATACGTTATAGACCGACACTGAGAGTGTTGAGAGGAGAGACAGAATAACTGCCCAGTGAATGCCACCAAAGCCGGGGCGCATAACAATTAAAACACCTAAAAAGCCGAATATGACCGCATAGAGCTGATGAGGTTTAAGGTGCTCTCCTAATATGGGGCCTGATAGCATGGCAATCAGAAGGGGGCTTAGGAAGAAGATTGTTATTGTTTGATCTAGCTGCAGGTATAAAAGGGCCGTGAAGTTAAATGCGGTGGCTGCAACCATTGAGATGGTTCTGATGATCTGTGCTTTTGGTGCATTTGACTTTAAAGCTTTTAAATATGGTTTTGGCTTATAAATAAGCAGTAAAAACAGGTTATGGGTGATGAACCTAATCCATAATATTTGCACCACATGAATGGCTGAGAATTCCCCCAGATATTTTGCGGAGCTATCAAGTATAGAAAAGCATAGGACAGCAAGGCACATGAGGCCAATGGCTGAGCGGTGATTCATTTTATGGTCACTTTTGTGAAAAAAGAGCTGTTTTTTACGTTATTTATGATGATGCTTAAAGGATTTTGGAGGGTGAGGCCAATGAATTTGCAGTGATTTTTAGAATATTTTAACGACAAGAACATTATTCGAAAAAAATGATGTATTATCTTGGAAATAATGAAAATAAGCTCTTGACGAGTGGGGGATGTTTCCCTATTTTCAGCGCTTCTCAAGTGATTTTAAAATCATCTCATCCAAACACTCTGGTTTGGATGTTTTTATTTGGGGGCCCTTAGCTCAGTTGGTAGAGCAACTGACTTTTAATCAGTAGGTCGAAGGTTCGAATCCTTCAGGGCTCACCATTTTCTCCTTAGTTTTTGGATATTTATTGAAAGTGTGGCTGTTTCTTTTTTTTCAGCGCAGCTGTTACTATGAAAGTAAATTGTTTAATAAATTACAAGAAGTAGAGATTTTACAGTTTCTTTGGCCGTTAAACCGTTACTTCGAGCTATAGCTTTTATTGCACTTGATGCCTTATTTGAGGGGAAAACTCCGCTAACGCGCTTAGATTTATTTATCTGTTTCGCAACAATAATACGTCCAGGGTAATAACGGCTTAACTCTATTATAGCTTCACCAAGAGGTGTGTTATCAAAGATGATTTTTCCTTTGCGCCAAGCGAGTTGTTTTTTAACGTCTACATTTTTTGTAATTTCAGATTTAACTTGTTGTCCAAAATGAATTTGATGCCCACGGCCAAGAAGGTAAGTTGACTTTAAGTGGACTTGGGTTTTTTCTTGATCTTTGCTGCTCACCGAAACTGTTCCTTCTGTGACAGTAACAGTCATTTGCTCATGTCCCTTTCTCACAGAGTAGGCTGTTCCAACAGCTTTTGCTGAGCCATCATTTGCCACAACACGAAAAGGGTGGTTTTTATCTGAGCGAACTTTAAAAAAAACTTCGCCCCTTAAGATTTCGATTTTACGCTCTGTCTCAGTATAAGATATTTTGATTGCTGAGTTGGTGTTTAAAAGGGCTAAAGATCCATCTGGTAAATCAATTCGTTTTTGCTCACCAGTAGAAGAAACCGCATCAGCTTGCGCCAAGATCATAAGGTGATCGGACCAGCTATATAGCCCTAGAATAGTCATGAAAGCAAAAATTGCAGCTGCTTTCATCCATCCATTTTTTGTTTGAAGATGATGAGAGTGAGGAACGTTCTTTGTTAAATGTGATGTTGTTTTATCTGTTTCAGAGGCTGGTTTAAAGGCAGCTTTAAGTGCTTCCGCAACGTCCCAATTTTCTTGTTCACTTTCAAAGGCTAATTTATGAGACGGGTTTGCATTGTACCAATTAGAAAATTCAGCTCGCTCAGCATCGGACAAATCTTCGGAGTTTATTCGAATAACCCAAAGACGTGCTGTTTCTGTTATGTCCGTTTTATTTATCAAGAGTGAGCCTGCTCAAAATGTTGTTTTAAATCTTTTTAATTATATGACGCGTGAAAAAAGATGAATACCCAAACTAAATTTTATTATGGTGTTTTCTTGCGAGCGTCTTTTAAACATTTAAGCACATATTTGATATGATTTTCGACAGTCGTCAAAGAAACATCAAACTTATCTGCAATCTCTTGACGTGTTTTGCCCTCAAACCGATGTTCATAAAAAATATGCCTGCTTTTCTCGGGTAAGGTCGACATAATTTTCATTAAATAATCAAGTTCGTTTTTTGATAAAACGATATCTTCTGGTGTGAAGCTTTTGTCTTCGTCTTTCAAGATGCTGCTATTCTCATCTAAAATTTCAGCACGGCGATTTTCGTTACGAACATGATCTTTTACAAGGTTTGAAGCGATTTTAAATAGATAACTGCGAAGGTTGCGCACACTAGAGGGGTCTTCAACCCGCAAAGCTCTCAAATAAACTTCATGATAAATATCGTTTGCCGTTTCAACACAGCGCAATTGGCGTGATAAATAGCCCGTTAACTCATAACGGTGCTTAAGAAAAGCTTGTGTTAATTCGGTTTCACTCATAAATCAAAGACTTTAAATACGCATACTAAAACTCTGATTTATTTAACTGCTCAGTGCCTCACAATAATAATGCAAAATATGCAGCTAGATTATTCAACCTCATGAAATAAGTCTCCCTATATGATCGCTTTGTGTTGCTTGATAGTGACGGTAGTTCATTCCAACAAAAAATTATCATTTTTTTCTGGGCTCTGACATTTCATCGCGCGTCTCATCTTTAAACATTGCCGGGAAATCAAATTTACCAACTGATCAAGCAGGAATGGTTCCTTCTTAATCTTAAATGGCAATTTTCTAGATAATTTAGGGGGAATACATTAATGTCTTGCGTACCTCACGGGGGAGCTAAGTTTAGCTCGAGTAATGAAAGTAAACGCGTAATGTCAGTTTTTATTGCAGCCTTGACTTTAAGTCTCGTTGCACCACTCACACCGGCAACAGCTGCATTGAAGCAAAAGAGCTTGGCAGTGGATAAAGCTGAGTACTCTAAAAGTCATGTGATTTTCATTTCGAATAAAGAGGAAGTGCATGAGGTTAATATACCGGCACAAGCCTTGGCACCTGCTTTGAAAAAGCTACATAAACAAACAGGTGTTCATTTTGTTTTCCCGGCTGATTATGTGAAAAATTTAGAAACACAGGGTGTTTCAGGTTTCTACACAAAAGATGAAGCTTTAAAGCAACTACTTAATGGCTCTGGGCTTAGTTATGTTGATACAGGAGATGGTATTAAGTCAATTCAAGTTCAAGTAGCACAAGCTGGTGAAGAAATCTTACTTGATGGTATCACTGTTTATGGCGAAAAAGTTGAACGAGATTTGCAAGAGACAACTTCAAGTGTGCAGGTTTTCACACAACAAGATATTGAAGATACGACCGTTCAAAATTTCAAAGATATCATCGAGCAAACAGCAAATTTGTCAACTCGTAATTCATCAGGCTTTACTATTCGCGGTATTGCTTTTGATAATGTTGCTGGTGGTGGCGACGCTCCGCTTGCGAGTATATATGTTGATGGGGCCATTCTCTCAAATACATCCGTTCGTAATTCAGCCATTGAAAACTTATGGGATGTTCAACAGCTTGAGGTTTTACGCGGGCCTCAATCAACAACTCAAGGTCGGAATACACTTGCAGGAGCTATTGTCGTTAAAACAAATGATCCAGTTTATGAAAAGCAATTAGCTGTTCGAGGTGGTTTGGAAA
>JAEPQF010000009.1:0-23118 GCA_017640685.1 Hyphomicrobiales bacterium | reverse complement strand
CAGCAATGATCAATGCACCAATTATTGATGATAAGCTAGCTATAAGAATTTCAGCAGATTTTCGCAAATCAGATGGTTTCAACAGAAATATAACTTTAAACAAAGATGATATAGATTCTGAAAGTAATGTTGATTTGCGGGGTAAGGTCTTATTCGAACCCTCTAAAGATTTTAAAAATTTAATCACAGTTTCTTACTCTAAAAGGCGTGAAGGTGAAAACTTCGTTGATGATTTAGATCCATTTGCACGACTTTCTTTTGGTAACATTGAGACTAGCCGTGAGACTGATAATTTATCAACTGTGCTAGATAGTGAAATAACTTTAAATGATAATTGGTCGATTAAAAACTTAACCAGTTTTTCAACTACAGAACTTGATAGTCTTCGTGGTTTAAATGCTTCTCGAACTTTTGAACAAAGCGATATATCTCAATCAGATGCAAAGCAAACTTCAGACATTTTTACTGAAGAATTACGCCTTCATTATAAAGACAATAAGCTTAAAGCGCATGTGGGTGTTTATTATTCAAATGATAAACGCACTGAAGATCTTAACGCAATAGCCCGCTCGTCTGATGCTCAGTTACGGGAAGGATTTTTAGACGTTTTAACGCCAGGTGATCTTGCAGGCTTAGCATTCTTTGGGTTTGGAGTTGATGATCTGGTTGGTTTGTATTCAGGCCTCACAACATCAGCGTTAAATCAAGAAGATGTAAAGGCCGATAATTATGCTGCGTTTACAGAATTTAGTTTTGATTACAGCACATTTCTAACTATTTTTGGTGGGCTTCGTTATGATGTTTACCGTGAGGAAAGAAAAAATAGATTTAATAGAAATGAATTTTCTAACATTGCGGCTTTAGCGAATCCAAATTCTTGCTTACATCCTGCTTTAGTGGCGGCATGCACGGGAATTAATGGAGGAATTAACGGCCTTTTTGCCAATATCGACCCAGGCACTAGAAAAAGTGATTCTGATGCCTTGCTTCCTTCAATCGGTGTAAATCTAAACTGGACAGAAGATTTAGCTACAGGTTTTTCAGTGAAGCGTGGATTTAGAGCTGGTGGTGGGGGGATAACACCAATTAATGGAACTGTTTTTGATTATGATTCAGAGTTTGTGTGGAACTATGAATTATCTTTTCGCTCACAATGGTTTGATAAAAAACTAACAGTAAATGCCAATGCTTTTTTCCTTGATTGGACGGATCAGCAAGTGTCTGTTAGAGAGGATATTAATTCTGGTCTCTCAAGCATTCCTGGGCTTGATAATAACAGGATTGAAAATGCCGGACGCTCTGAAGTACGCGGCTTTGAAATTGAAGCTTTTGCACAACCGACAGATGAACTTTCACTTCGAGGTAGTGTTGGCTACACAGAAACAGAATTTAAAGAGTTCACCAATAACGGTGTTAACTTTGCGGGTAATGAATTTCCATTTGCACCTGAATGGACACTTTCTGGTTCAGCTCACTACATGTTTGCAAATGGTATCTATCTGCATGGTAATGTAAATTATCAAAGTGAGGTGTTTTCTGATGCGAGAAATAGTCAAGACAGAGTTCTTGATGCTCGTACCATTGTAAATGCAAAAGTTGGCTATAAAAAAGATAATATCGATGCTTATGTTTTTGCGACTAATCTTTTTGATGAAGAATATCTAGAGTCAGTTAGCCGCTCAACTTCAACTGTCATAACTGGTGCCGGTCAAGCTTTTGGTGTGCGCGTAAATATCAAATTGGATTAATACTGTCCCCCAGTTTAATCCGTCTCCAACTCTGAAATTTTTCAGAGTTGGAGAAAACTCTTAATCATTCAAAATGAAAATCTTCACAATGCAACAATGGCTAAAAGCAAATAAAAAGAAATTTCTTGGTTTTAGCATATTGACTTTACTGTTGACCTTTGGAGGTTATGTAAAGTACAGGCCTATCCATTGTGACCCCATTGATTTTGCTCATGAAGCAAGAATAAAAAATGATGCGGTTAAGCTTAAAAAACAATTCTCTCTTATAGCTTGTATGCAAAAGCATAACACTCCTGGGCTCGCAATCGCTTTTATCGAAAATGGAATGCTTAAATTTGCAACCGGTTTTGGGGTGCTCAATAGTGAAAAGGAAACAACTGTAAATGCAGACACTGTTTTTTCTGTTGGTTCTGTTAGTAAAGTCATCAATGCTGTTTTGATTTTACGACTGGTCGATAAAGGACTGCTCGATTTTGATGTCGATGTTAATCGTTATCTAAAATCATGGAAAATCAAAAAGAATAAATTTACTTCTTCAAAAAAAATAACTTTAAGACATCTGCTTTCACATACAGCTGGCCTTACGGTTCACGGGTTTCCAGATTTCTATCCAGGTGAAGAATTACCAACGGTTATTGAAACCTTGGAGGGAAAAGCGCCGGCAAAAACCTCAGCTGTTAAAAGCATTTTAACACCTGGAACAAAGATGAAATATTCAGGTGGTGGTATCACAGTTTCTCAATTGGTTGTCACCGATGTTACTGGCTTAACATACCCAGAAGCTGCTGAGAAATATGTTTTTAACCCTCTTGAAATGAAGCGCAGTACTTTTTTAAATCCCTTGCCTAAAACACATGGCAACATCGCCAAAGCCCACGATAGAGCAGGTAAATTAATAGCAAAACCAAGAGGGTATCAAGCTATGCCGGAAATGGCAGCCTCAGGCCTTTGGACAAGTGCAAATGATCTCGCTAAATTTATGAAAGCCCTCATCAACAGTTATCACGGTGAAAGCAACTTTCTCATGAAAGAAACCACAAGAACAATGATGACGCCAATTGAGATTAGTAATGCTAAAAAAATAGTTCCAGCTGGTCTCAAAAAGCAAACGGGGGTCGGAGTGTTTTTAAGTACGCTTGAAAATGGTGAAACTTTATTTAGTCATAACGGTTCTAATGAGAGTTACAAGGCGTTGATCAAAGGATGGTTAGAAAGTCGGAGTGCGATTGTTATTCTTTCTAATGGTGCCAAAGCTAAGCCATTGATTAAAAATATTGCTCAAGATATGATTGTTTATTATCAGAGAACATAGATTTTGGCTCTTTAGTTTTTAATGAGGCCGTAGGTTTCTGCTATTTTTGAAACATCAATTGGTTTTGATTTTGATCTTGAAAGCAGGTTCATCATTCCATAGCCTCGCAACGTATTTAAAAAGGCCTCGATTTGCGGGTCGTTTTCTTCGCGACCAAAGTAAAGAGCGACTAAAGCTTGAAATTGCTTTACATGTTTGGTGACCATTTTTCTCACTTCAGGGTCGGCATCACCTTCAATGATTAAACCTAGGAAAAAACGCATGCGCTTGCGATCATTGACAAGAGTGTGGAGCGCATCTTTAAGGTCAACGCTTTGATTGCCTGATTTTATGCTTTCAAGCCTTTTATTTGCAAAGTCGATATGTTGCTGCATGAGGCCGGCAATGAGATCATTTTTTTTCGGAAAATAATATGTAAGATTTGATTGACGGACACCGGCTGCTTTTGCGACTTTTGGTTGAGAGAGATGTTTCACGCCGCCTTCTTGTAACACTTCGAGAGCTGCTTGTAGAATTTTGTTTTTTGTTTCTTGTCCTTTTGACATCTCATTCCTCAGCAGCTCATTCTTAATTTTATATTGTTTTGATATACCCTATTGTTTGTAAGAGACAAGGTTATTTTAAAGCTCATCTTGTGGCTAGTTTTTGGGTGCTGTGATGTAGGCTTTATAAACAAAAGATTGAAAAAATGTTGTAGCTGGTTGAAAGCCGGCTTCACCCAACAGTTCATTGTATCTTTCAGTTGAAAGGGGATGAAAATTTTCACTCATATTCTCTATGATATTTTTAATTTGATCATCACTATGACCAGCATTTTGTGTGATAGGCATTTAATGAGGATTGACCTCTATCTTCCGTTAAGTCGGCAGAAATAAAGTAACTATGATCTTTGAGGGATGATCTGATTTTTTTTAGAAATGCTAATTTGCTCCCGTCATCTGGAATAAAATGAAGAACAAACAAACTTAAGGCTGCATCATTAGTGTTCGTAAAAGTCTGCTCTTTCATATCACCGACAAAATAGTCAATGTCATTGTTTAAACCATCATTCGAGATTTGTTCTTTAGCAAAACCTAACATTTCAGGTGATAGATCGACAGCTGAGTAACGCCACTGATTATTACTTTTTGCGGTTGACCTTATTTCCATGCCAGTGCCAGAACCAGCAATGAGAAGAGAGGCTCTTTCAGGCAAGAGTGTTTTTAGTTTTGCTGCAGTTAAATCTTGTAATAATTCATAACCAGGGATCAAGCGTTTGATCCTGGTTTCATAAGTTTCTGCGGATTGACGTGTAAAATGTTTCAAGGTGATACCGTTTTTTGTTTTGGGGTTAGGTTTGTTGAGTTTTAGCGCTTTGATGGTCGGTTTCTTCTCTCATTTGAAATTTGAATGAAAGACTAAAAATTACCAATGCGATTAATGCTGAGAGTAGGTAGGGATAGCTCGTATTTATTTGATATAAATTTCCTCCCATAATTGGTCCAAGTGCAAAACCAAACCCTTGTCCCATTGCATTAATGCCTGCAACTTTTCCTTGAACTTTGCCATTTGAATTTAAACTCAACAGAGCTAAATTTGCTGGCAAGACCAAGCCGAGCGCCCCACCTAAAGAAATCATTGAGATGATGATTAATTGATAATCTTTAAAATAGCTGAGACTAAAAAATCCAAATAGGGCCAGTAGAGCGCCGATTTGCATAAATCTCACAGGGGGGAATTTTACTTTTTGTAATATGATAGCCTGCATTAAGATCATGGTGATGGCTGTGAATGTTAGTAATTTCCCGGCTTCTTTACTTGCTTGCTCGGCCTCGAGTTTAAATAGGTCTTGCAGATGAAGCCCTGTGACGTGGTTTAATAATGTGTAGCAAGTGACACCAAGTGTGGTGATGAGAAAACAGGGCCAGATTTTGGACCAAGGAATAGTGCTTTCTTGTTTAAAGTTTTGTTTTGTGGAAAGTGCTGCATCCTTGACTAGCAGCATATTTAATAGTGTTGTTATGCCTGTGAATGACGCAATTATATAAAAGCCTAAAATAATACTTAGACTTGAAATTGCCCATAAAAGGCTTGAGCCTGCAATGGTGCCAAGACCAAAAGCGGCCGCTAAGAGCCCCATGCCATTGATGCGTTTCTTATCAGTTGTTTGGTCGGCAATAAAAGCTTGAGCCGATGGTAGTATGCCGCCTGTTGATAGGGCTTGTAATACTCGAATAAAGATAATTAACGAAAAGGCAAGTGAGAGACTTAAACTATCTTCAAGACGCATGGAAAATAGCTGACCATAAATAAATGGGACAATGCTAGCGGCAAGTAAGCCTATGACAAGAACTGGTCTTCTGCCAATTTTCTCGGAAATAAAACCCCAGATAGGAGCTGCTAGTAAAAAGCCCAGAGCACCAAGACCTAATATCATGCCGCCATGACTATCTGAAAATCCCATCTCACGTGCAAGATTTGGAAATGAGATTATGAGATAGCTATGACCAACAGCATTCATAAATAAGCCGAAGAGAAACACTATTTTCGGCAAAGTGGAGAAATTATTCTTTGTTTGTGCTTGGGTTTTTTGCATCTTATCTTGCCCCTAAAACCTGACCTTCGCGCCAACACCCCATAGGCGAGGTTGTCCAGGCACGCCGCCTATAACTGGTGAATTTGTAGGTGTTGTTCCCACAACGAAAGCGCTGTCGACATAAGTTTCTTCAAACAGGTTTTTAGCAAATGTATATATTTCGAAATTATCCTGTTTGTATCCGATGCGCAGATTAACCAGGTGATAGTCTTCTAACCTTGCTGTATTCGCAGGGTTGAATTCGCGACTCCCAATAAACTGATAATCGGCGAGAAATGATATATCTCCCGTTAGCCCCAAGCTTGAGGCAGAAACAATATAGTTTGCTGTCACACCTGCGGTTACTTTTGGCGCATAGGGAACTTCGTTACCTTTTTGAATGCGGGCTGAGTTGCTGGTTGAGACAAGTTCGGTTTTCAAGAGGCCGAGATGACTTGAAAGAGTGAGTCCTTCTATAGGTGTTAAGGTGAGTTCTAGCTCTGCGCCATAACTTTCTGTGTCTGCATTTTCGACCGTGAATTGTCCGGCTAGTGGGTTGAAAATAAAGAGTTGCTCATCCTTTGTGTCATTAAAAAAGAGTGAGGCATTTAAAAAGGCGTTTTGAGTGAGGTTCCCTTTTAGCCCGACTTCATATGTCCAGGTTGATGACTTTTCAAATGGGGTGTTTGCAATGGCCTTTGCAGCTGCATCATTAAAGAAGGCGAAACCTCCGGCCTTCGCGCCTCTTGAAATGGTGGCAAAAGTGGTGATGTTTTCACTTAAATCATAACTAATGCCTGTACGACCTGTTAGAAATGTATCTTTGATTTTTCCGCTATCTTTAAATTGATCAACAGCTGGAGCTCCGCCTGGGCGACCTAGAAATAAGGCGTCATAATCATTTTTTTCATGGGTTAAGCGGAGACCAGCGATGTAGCGAAACCTTTCTGCTAAAGGAATTGTAACTTCACCAAAGGCAGCTAGGTTTAATTTATCAATTTGTGAGTGGTAAGCGCCATTAGCCAGAATGGGGCTTGGACTAATGGTTACATCAGTTGTTGAGTTAAAATCAGAATAAAGCCCAGAGACACCGGCAACCCAGCGGATGCCATTGCTGGTTGTGCCATCAAGCCGTAATTCTTGGCTCCATTGAGATAAATCTTCATTGATTTGTCTTAAGCTGTTATTTGCGCCAAAAACTGAAACAGGAAAGCCAGAACTTGCATTGGCTAAAAAACCATCTGTGATGTCTGCTTTTAGTGATAAATTATAAACGTGGAACCCGGTGATCGAAGTGAGTGTCGCATTAGCTAATTTATGTTCGACCTTTAATGATGCGAGGCCTGAGTTGATTTTGTTTTCTGGAATTGGGTTGAGTGAATTTTTAGGATCAGATAAATCGTCTAAAAGTAATCCTGTTGTTGGGTTGCGTTTATCTCTTTGTAATCTACCGGAGAGAATGGCAGTTGTATCTTTTGTTAAATCAAATCTCAATTTCCCGTTTACGGCACCTAACCATTTATCTCTTATCACTTCTTCGTCTGATGATATGGTTGTTGGGTTAGAGAAAAGTACGTTGCGAATGTCTCCATCCCTGCTGTAGATTTGTCCGTTAATGCGGCCGTATATTTTATCTGTGATTTTACCGCCGGTGGCGATGCTTAGTTTGTAAGCGTCATAGTTTCCATATTCACCGCCAATTTCTAGGAATTTTTCATTCATAGCTTCATTCGTCAGAATGTTAATTGCACCGGCTTGCGAGTTTTGCCCGAATAATGTTCCTTGTGGGCCTTTTAAAACTTCAATTCGAGCAACATCTAAAAATTGTTGATCGAAGGCACGTTGGGCGATTGGAACACCGTCGATGTAATAGGTGACGGAAGGGGAAAGAAAAGTTGATGAAGAGCCAATCCCTCGAATGTTTAAAAGATTGGCTTCAGGAAGACCTGAATCAGTGTAATTGAAATTGGGGACAGAGCGGTAAAAATCGGCCGTTTCTTTGATGCCAAGTTTTTCTATTTGATCGCTCGTTAAAAGCGAGATGCCAAAGGGAACTTCTTTTAATGGCTCTTCAAACTGCCTTGCGGTGACTGTGATTGTATCTAATGCAATTGTTGAGGAAGAGGCTTCTTCGTTCGACTGCGCAAATATTGGCACAGCTGTAAAACAAAGTGAGGCAGTTATGAGCGCGCAACTCGATGTGATTTTGAACTTTGAGATTTTAGAGGAGTTTTTTTTTGAAAAGATTTTTTTTGATAGGAGGCAACCATTGATATTTTCCCAAAATACTAACTGATGAATAATTCTTACAAAATCATTTTTTGGTAGACTTACCAAAAATAATTAGCATCAGGATGTTTGGATAGATAGTGAATCTTTTTCAATAATATTATTTATTTTATTTTATGGGTTGGAGAGGAGTGAGAATTTGGCTCAAAAAATTAGTAAAACCGATTAATGCAAGCTGTTCATGTTCATTGTTGATTTAAATGGCGTTGTTTAAAAGTTTAGATCGTTGCAAAAATATGATGGTCGGTGAAACATGAGTTCATTTTTTTTTATTAAGTGTTTGAAAATAAAATATTGTTAGAGAGTTTGCTAGTTGAGTAACGCGTCTAGTAAAATTACAGCCAGTCAATATATGGAACATCGCTCTGAGTTGGAGCGGGTGGCTAGGAAAATTGTGGGTTGTCCTCAACAGGCTGAGGATATTGTTCAGGAAGCTTTCTATAAATATTCTGTTGCGCTTAGCAAAAATCATGAAGAAAAAAATATTGGCTATCTTTTCCAAATCGTAAAAAATCTATCAATTGACCTTTTAAGGCGATCGATAACCGAAGATAAAATTTTCGATCATCAAAAGTCAGATGATTTGGCAAACGAGTTTACAAATGTGTCTGTTTCGGCTGATCAACTTGCGACACAGAAATTACAAAATAAAAGAATCATTACTATTCTTGAGAATTTTCCTAAAGAGATGCGAGTTGCTGTAATTATGCATTTGATTGAAGGGTATAATTTAAGAGAAATTGCCGAGGAATTAGACGTTTCATTGGGCAAAGCGCATAGTTTGGTAAAAGAAGGCACACTTAGATGCCGTGAAGAAATGAAAACGCTTATTCTGTGAAGAGTTCTATTAATTTGAACGTTTTGATTATTTGGTTCGTTATATTAATAAAGAAAATAATTTTGCTTCGTTAAATTGGGGAATGAATTTAAATCAAAATGGAAGAAGATAAGCAAATCTATCTTGACCAAGCTGTTGATTGGATGATCACTTTGCAAGAGCATTCTGATGATCAAGCTCTTCGTTCTCAATTTGAAGAGTGGCTGGAAGCTTCTGATAAACATCAAGAAGCGTGGCAAGAAATTTCTTCAACTAAATCTTTAATGAGTTCCCTTTTAGAAACAGAAGCCGATGAGTTAAAGAGATTAAAGGAAGATGAGCTCTCTGTTACATCTCTGAATAAATCTCAACAAGTCGGTCGAGTTACTGTTGGTGCATTGAGGCCTGCTTCAGGTGGTTTTCGCTTTGCAGCGCTCTCATCTGTCTTTTGTTTATTGCTTTGCTTAGTTTATTTTTCACCACTTCTTATGCTGTATCTCAAATCAGATTATATGACGGGTGTTGGCGATGTTCGTGTCATCTCCATGGTGGATGGCAGTAAAATTCACCTGGATAGTCAATCTGCAATACAAGTGGATTATGAGGAAAAGTTTCGTACCATTCATATATTAAAAGGGCGTGCGTTTTTTAATGTTTCGAGAAATGAAAACCGTCCGTTTAAAGTGAAATCAAATCGTGCTGAAGTGACTGTTCTTGGCACTCAATTTGAAGTTGATACAACAGAGCAAAAGGGTGCTGTTTCTGTTGTTGAAGGAGCTGTTTCAGTTCAGTTAAAAGACGTTGAAAAACGACAAAAACTATCGCTTGCCAAATTAATGAAAGGGGATAGATACTCTTTTATTGACAAAGAAAAACGCGCAGAAAATACCCCAGAAAAGTTTGCCTCTTGGCGAAAGGGTAAGCTCATTGTTGATGGTTGGTATGCGCAAGATGTGATTAATGAATTGGGGCGTTATTATAATGGTTCCGTTTTTTTTAATGGCAAGTTAGCTTCTTTAAATAAGCTTTCTGGAGTTTATGATCTTAATTCTCCTAAAGCGGCTATCAAGCTTGTTGCAGCAACTGAAGGTTTGAGTGTTAAAGAGATAACCCCTTGGATTTTAGTGATTTCTCAAAAATAGTGTGGTTTAACTATAACTTGCTTTTTTCAGCTTAGCCCCACTTTTTAACTGTGCTTTTCGAGACAAGTCCTCTTAATTCTTTAAAATCTTAAAAAAGTTTGAACAAATCATCCGTGCAACTCGTTGTTCTCTATATAGGCATGTTTGTTTTAAGTCTGTTGCCGTGGTTACAGGTCTTTGAGCGATGCTTTGATTTTTATCTGTAACCATTCCGGGGGGAATGAGCAGGTGTGAGACCAATATTGAGTTATCCCATAGTTTGCAGGTTCATTCTTGCAAAGTATGGCATCTCAATTTCCAGGAGTTTGTACTATGCTTGTGAGGCTGAGTAGTTCTGCCAATAGTTGTAAAAAATTAGAATCGTATGGTTTTAAAAAAGTGATGTTTTCTTTTTGTGTAGCAATGGGGATGGGGTTCAATATTCAAACAGTTGAAGCCCGCCAAACGATGACTGAATTAAGTCTAACGCATGAATTGCTGAAAAAGAACGTTATCCAAATTTCAAGTTTAAAAGCTGAGCAAAAATTTTCGATTGAAACTCAAGATTTGGCGCAAGCTCTTGTGCAGTTTGGGAAGCAATCTGGTGTTCAAGTTTCATTTAAAAAATCTGTAACTGAGGGTAAAAAGTCGGGCAAACTTGTTGGGACTTATTCTGTTAACCAAGCTCTGTCTCAATTGCTAAGTGGTTCTGGTCTTGAAGCTTCTTTTGTTGGGCAACAAAGTGTTTTTGTTGGCCCCAATGTGCAAGTGGCGCAAGCTGGTGATGCTGTTCAGCTTGATGGCATTGTTGTTTATGGTGAAAAGCTTGAGCGGGATTACCTTAATACATATACCAGTGTTGGGATTGTGACGAATGAGGATTTAGAAGATTACTCTATTCAAAATACGAATGAGGTTTTTAATCGCTTGGCAAATGTAAGGCATCTTGATCCAAGTGGTGGTAACGAAATTTTTTCTATTCGTGGTATGAATGGAGATGGCTTATCAACATCTGTTGGTAATCCTGTTCCATTGGTTTCTGTTATTCTTGACGGTGCGCTACAAAATAGTGAAGGCTCACGCAGAGGAACGCGAAGCACATGGGATATGAAACAGATTGAGGTGTTGCGTGGTCCTCAGTCTAGTCTTTATGGTCGTGCTGTTTTAGCTGGGGCGTTAGTATTGGAATCGAATGACCCTACATATGATTGGAAGGTCGCTCTTAAAGGAGATTATGGTTCTTTTGAACATAAAACAGGTGCCTTTATGGTTTCTGGTCCGATTATTGATAATCAGGTTGCTTTTCGGATTAGTATGGAAGGTCATGAAAGTCGGAACGATATTAATTACGTTGATAGAGATGGTGAAGGTCTCGGTGATGATAAGTTTCATAATATACGTGGTAAAGTCTTAATCGAGCCAAAAGCAATTGATGGTTTAAGAGCGCTTTTAACTTTCAACCATGCTATTGACAAGCCTTCTGTCAATCGAGTGGATGGACCAAATTTCTTTGATCGACAAGAAAATGGGTCAGCCGACCTTGAAGAGGTCAGGGAAATTGATGTTGATAATTATATCGCCAATATCTCTTATGATTTTAATGATGCCTACACCTTACGTTCTATTACTTCTTTTACGAATACGGATTTGAGCATTGAAAACACGCCGAATTCGATTGTTTTTGATCGACAAGATTTACGTGAAGGTGAAGATTTTACACAAGATGTTCGTCTTGAAATTAAAGATAAAAAGGGATCTGGTTTCTCTGGTGTCGTTGGTGCCTATTATGGTGAATTCAAACAATTTGCCGATAGAGACTTTCAAGTTGATGCTAGTTATGCTGGTTGTGTTCTGGGCGGCGGTGGCTTTCAACCATGTTTAAACTTTGTTCAAAATGATGGGGTTCCCCCGTTTTTTGTCGATCTTAATGTTGGTAATGAAGGATATGACATTAAGACCAGAGCTTTATATGCAGATCTTCGGTATAATATCTTTGGACCGTTATCAGTGCTTGGTGGCTTGCGGTATCAAGAAGATGAAGTGCGTAATTATGCGACTTCAATTGGCATACAAACTGGTGGTGCTCCAGTAACTATCGACTCTACAGCAAAGTTTGATGTGTTATTGCCCAAATTTGGTCTCTCATATGAATTGGATAAAAATCAGACGGTTACTGCAGTTGCTTCTAAAGGTTATCGTCAAGGTTTTAGTGAAGTTGTAAATGGTGTGCAGAATGATGTTGATCCAGAGTTTGTTTGGACTTACGAATTGGCATATCGCTATGTATCTTCTGATAAAGCGCTTACTTTCGGTACGAACCTTTTTTACAACGAGTATAAAGATCAGCAGATAGTTACGCTCGATCCTTTTACTTCAATTCAAAGTACATTAAATGCTGGTGAGGCTCGATCTTATGGTGCTGAGATTGAAGGTCGTTATGATTTTGGAAATGGCCTGAATTTATTTGGTTCTCTTGGCTTGTTAAAAACAGAAATACTTGACCTTGTTGATCCTCGTCCTGCTGCTAATGGTGGTGGATGTGAGCTCTCTGGTGGTAATTGTAAAGGCAATGAGTTTGCTGAAGCACCTGAAGTGACATTTGCTTTTGGTGGTATTTATCGTCATCACACAGGATTATTCGCCGCGGCTGATGTGAGCTATACAAGTTCGTTTTTCACCGCAGGACATTTAGATGGTAACCCGGATTTTAAATTAGATAGTTATTTTGTTGCAAATGCAAAAGTTGGCTATGAAACCAAAGGTGTTAAGGCCAGTCTTTATGTTAAAAATATATTTGATGAAGAATATGTAACCGGTGTTCTGGTTGATGATTTCAGCGCTAGCTTGGGTGATAGCCGAAGCTTTGGGGCTGAGGTATTGATGAAATTCTAAATCTTTGTGTGAATGGTGCAGTTGGTCTTTTCATTTGTTTGTGAAGATTAATTGCAGCATTTTACTGAGAATTTAATTTATTTTTTTTTACATTGAAAATCATCATATTAAAAAATGCCCTTAATCCTTTATTGGTTTGAGGGCATTAATGGCACGTCAATGTAGCCTAAAAGCTAATTTTCAGGATGCGACGCTTAAGAGCGCGATTTTTACAGATGAAAAATTTGCATCAATATTATTGAGCGAAATCGATTTGCTTTTGATTGGCGGTTTGCATTTTACTGATTTCATTTGATTTAGATTTGTAAAAAAGGGGCATTAAAGGTGAGTTCTGATAAGACTGGACAAGCTGAAGCTGGACGGAAAAAGTCTTACTTAAGGTCTTTTTTTTATGTCTTACTTTCTGGCCCGGTTGCGCTAATTGTTTCTTTGGTTGTTGTTTTAGCAGTGCCGCTTTGGTACCCGCCAGGGCCTGGGAAAGTTGATAATTTGGTACTTCCTGTTCTTTTATTTCCTCTTGTTTGGGTCATTCTATGTGTACACGCTTGTATGGACCGACGGTTGTTGCGCATATTTTTCATCATGCTTGCTCTCTTGGTTATTAATGGCAGTTTGATTGCGCTTAAATTTACAGGTCAGGCTTTTTAAGAGACGTTTTTTAAGATTTTAAGGACGGTAAATTATGATTGCTTTAGAACAACGTGAAACAAAACTTCTTGTTTCAATTCATGGTTGGTCGAGTGTTATTCTCGGGATGTTACTTTATGCGGTTGTTCTTACTGGCACAGTTGCTGTTTTGGCCAAGGAAATTGGATATTGGTCTGCTTCTAGCCCAATTAAAAGAGTTCCTTTTTCTCACCCAATAAATGACATTGTTCAAAAACTTTCTAAGAAGGTTGGTCGTGCTTATCGTGAAGATGTAAGCGTGACTTTTAACTTAGATGGTAATATGAGTGTTTTCTTTCACAAGCATTTTAAAAACACACAAGGTTTCACGAGAGATAAAGGTGTTGTGTTTTATGTGAACCCAAAAACAGGAGACGTTTTACAGCGCAAAGAAGCGACGAGTTTGGAACTTCGTAATAATGACCAGATGACGACGCTCAAACGTTTTTTAATAGATACGCATGTTCGTCTTTATATGCCGGCGCCTTGGGGGCTGCTTGTCACTGGTATTTTGGGGCTGGTTATGATGCTCTCTGCAGTGACAGGGTTATTTATTCATCGTCATTTATTACGTAATATTTTCACTTTAAGAAAACGCGAAAAATCTGCTTTAGAGCAGAGAGATAAACATTCTGTTGCGGCGAGCTGGGGTTTGCCTTTTACTTTTCTTCTGGCTTTTACGGGATGTTTTTTTAGCTTTGCTGGCTCATTTGGTATTCCAGCATTGGCGATGGTTGCTTTTGGTGGCAATCAGGCAGAGCTTGTTCGCACCGTAATGGGGTCTAATTTTCTTCGACCAGGCAGACGAGTTCGGACCAGTAATTTAGATGATATCCTTCAAGCTTCCCAAACAAGAGCGGGGTCTATTGCTCGTAGTTTGAGTATTGAACATTTTGGTCGGAAAAACGCTGTTGTTACCATTACTCATAAACCGAAATATGGCAGTTTAGAAGGTAAGACGTTTCAATATAATGGTGTTGATGGATCTTTTAAACGTAAATTGCCGCGTGTTGGTGTTGTTCCTTCTATGGGTGAGAAAATAGTGAATGTTATTGGACCGCTTCATTTTGGTAATTTTGCAGGTGTTTTTTCTAAAGCGATTTGGGTCGCGCTTGGTTTTTCTTCTTGTTATATAATCTTAAGTGGAATGACACTTTGGGCGCGGCGGCGGGAAGAAAAAATAGGGTGGCGCGCGTTTGAGCGATTAATCCATGTTTTTGGACTTGGCTTGCCGATTGCAACCGCTGCTTCTGCTGTTAGTTTCTTTGTGTTTTTTGGTACGCCGGCTGTTGTTAATGCTGTGCCACTAGGATTTGTTTTTGCTCTTGCCCTTGTTCTTTTAATTTCATTCTTTCTTGATAGTCATAGATTGAAATCTCTCTTATGGAGCGCTTTGGGAATTTTACTGCTGTCACTACCTGTTTTCCGTTTTCTTTCATTAGATTTAGGCTGGCTGGAGGCCTTAGAGCAAGGTGCTGTTACAGTTATTGGCATTGACCTTTTATTGATCCTATCAGGCTTTATTTGTCTTCGATTGGGAATTAAAAAACCAGCCTCTGCGGCGGTGCCTGCACTTCAAACAAGTTAAATTAAGAGGAAAATTATGGTTTCTCTCATGATATATTTAGGCATATCCGTTGTTTGTATTTTTGTACTTGGATTGACCGATCCAAAACGATTAAAACAAAGGAAAGATGCGAGTTCAATTGCCCCCTTTCGTTTTGTTTTAGTTTTGCTTTCGCTTTTCCCTGGTGTTTGGTTATTGTTTAATTTGGCAGGTGCGTTCTTTCTCATTTGGTTTGGTATTGTCACTATGGCAGGGTGGTTTGTTGCTCTGCTTTTGCAAGACCGTGTGAGTTAATTTTGTGATTTTAGGTTATTCATTTGAGAGAATTTTTAGGTAAGTTTATGAAGAAAATTAAATTTGAAATTAGTTTTTTTGTTGGGCTTTTTATTGTTGCGAATGCCTTTATTACAAATGCCTCTTTTGCAGCGCCCTCACAAAAGGAAATTATAAATACATATTCTGATATTGCTCTTGCTGGTTATGAAGATTCTTTAAAAACCGCTGAAGCTTTAAAATCTGCAATTGACGACTTTCTTAAATCTCCGACGGAAGACACTTTAGACAAAGCGCGCAAGGCGTGGGTTTCAGCTCGAGTGCCGTATATGCAAACAGAGGCGTTTCGCTTTGGCAATGCGGTTGTTGATGATTGGGAAGGGCGTGTGAATGCTTGGCCTTTGGACGAAGGCATGATTGATTATGTCACCGGTGATTATGACATTGGTGCTGAAGAAAACGAACTTTATGTTGCAAACATCATTGCGACTAAAAAGTTTAAGCTTAGTGGCCGCGAGATTGACGCTTCTACAATCACGAAAAAACTTATCATTGAAGTTTTGCATGAAGCTGGTGGTGTTGAGGGAAATGTTGCGACCGGTTATCACGCTATTGAGTTTCTCCTTTGGGGGCAAGATTTAAACGGCACAAAAAAGGGCAAGGGGCAGCGGCCTGCTAGTGACTTTAATGTGAAGTCTTGCACAGGGGGGAACTGTGACAGACGTATTGTTTATCTTAAAATTGTGACTGATCTTTTGATTGAAGATTTACGTTGGATGATTAAACAATGGGGTCCTCAAGGTGCGGCGCGAGCGACATTGCTTGCGGCAAAAGATAATGAGGCGATTTCGGCTATTTTTACTGGCATTGGGTCTTTAAGTTATGGGGAGCTGGCTGGAGAACGCATGAAGCTAGGCTTGATCTTGCATGACCCTGAAGAAGAGCACGATTGTTTTTCAGATAACACTCATAACTCTCACTATTACAATGCGCTAGGTATTCAGAATGTTTATTTAGGTCGCTATAAGCGGATTGATGGCACTGTTGTTAGTGGACCGAGCATTTCTGATTTGGTGAAAGCAACGAATGCTGAAGCTGATAGTAATGTGAAAAAAGCTATTGATGCTTCTATGAGTGTTTTGGGGCTTCTTAAGAAGCGTGCTGAGACAACCGAGGCTTATGACCAAATGCTTGCTGAGGGAAATAAAGAAGGAAACGATGTTGTTTCTAATGGTGTTCAGGCATTGGTGAAGCAAACAAAAGAGTTGCAAAGAGCGATTGCTGTTTTGAAATTAAAAGCAATTGATTTTGAGAGCTCTGATAGTTTAGATAACCCTTCAATGGTGGGGAAAGATTATTAGGCCTTTAAAAGTTTTTTGCCATTTGGTTTGGTGATGCTTTTAATTCATTCCAGTTTTGAGGTGTGAAACTTATTTGATGATTGCGAGATAATTTCCTGGCGTGAATGAGACGGTTTTGTTTTGTGTGTTCGCAACTGCTTTTATGGCGTCTTGAATTTTGTCTTTTTGAAAGACGCCATTTATTTTTGCTCCTTGGTTAAAGACGGTGAGCTTTATAATTTTACCAGGAAAGTACCGATCCAATTCATTGAGTGCTTGGCTTATAGGTTTCTCTTTAAAAATAATTTTACCAACACGCCATGCAAGATTTTCTGAAGCGTTTACATTATAGGCTTGATTTGATGAGCCGTTTATTCCTAGCGATATAGATTGATTTAGCCGGAGTAGTGCGTCTTCTTTTGGTGAGTGGTTGCCTGCTTTTTTAACTGCGACGGTGCCTTCAGTTACCGTTACTAGCATATTGCTGCTTGTTTGTTGAACCGCGAAAGCTGTGCCAACAGCTTTCGCGGAACCTTGGTTTGTTTCAATGATAAGAGGGCGATTTGGGTTTGTTTTTGCCTCTAGATAAATCTCACCTTTTAAAAGCCTTATGCGGCGGAATTGTTTTGAATAGTTGAGGCGAATTGCGCTGTCTGTGTTTAGAGTGAGTTTTGTGCCATCGCTTAACAGTTTTGTGGTTTGCTCTCCTTGAGCGGTTTTCATATCTGCGGTGAGATTGATGATGACTTCATCTTTATAGTACAAGCCTATACCGGTGACGCAGACTAGAATAGCGGCGGCTTGTTTGAACCATTGATACTGGTAGATAGCTGGTTTGTTTTTAATGGAAGAAGGAGACTGATTTTGTTCGATTTGAGTGATGTTTGAATTATTTTCAAAATCGCTTAAGAAGTCATCTTCTAGAATGTCTAGTTTTGACCAGACTTGTTGTGCTTTGTTATAAGCCTTTTTATGAGCCTGACTTTGATTAAACCAAATATCAAACTCTTGCTGTTCTTCATTTGTCATATCATCTGACATGACACGTAACAGCCAGGTTTGTGCTTCGTTTTCTATTTTCTTTTCTAAAGACACTCGTTGTTCTCTTCTTTTATAAAACAGCTTATATTAATTAGACGTGTGAGATTTGGATTTAATCAATTTTTTGTTATTATTTTTTTGAATTGTTTTCACAGTCTAGCGCTTCAGAGAAATGATTTAAAACTCTGCGTAAATGGTTCTCAACAGTTGAGAGAGAAATATCGAACTCTTCAGCGATTTGTTTGCGTGTTTTTTTCTGAAATCTATGAGCGTGAAAAACCTGCCTGCTTTTCAGCGGAATTTCTTTTGCGGATTTTTTTAAAATTGACAATTCATCTTTAGCGGCAACAGCTGTTTCTGCGCTGGGGGAGGCCTCCATCCAAAGCATCTGGCTATTTTCTTTTAAGAGGTCTGAGCGTCTGTTTTCATTTCTTAAGTGATCGTTGAGAAGGTTTCTTGCCGTTGTGAAGATGTAACTGCGCGGGTTTTCGATTTGTTTTTTTTGCTCGGCTTTTTGTAATTTTAGGTAGACCTCCTGGCTGAGATCTTTTGCGGTTTCAATGCAATGTAGTTTGTTATAGAAAAAACCTATTATATCAGAATGGATATTTAAAAAGGCTTCTGTCAGGCTAGGAGATTGCATATTAACTATACTAATTGTCCGCTCACATATTAAATGATTGATTTATAACTTTCTTGAGACGGCTCTTGTAATGCAAATTATTCATGTTCATTGATGAATAAAATGAGACATTCATGTTGGTGCTCTTCAGTTATCTTTACTTTCAATTCGTTTTGAAGATTTTGAAATAAAAACAAATTTATTTTGGATTCTTCTTGAGTTCAGGCGTTTACCCTTATGAAAGATTTTTATAATAGGGGGACCCTGGATGAAGTGTCGCGTATCTGCTTGTCGAAGTGATGGTTCGGCTTGCAAAGGAATGAATTTATTTATGAGTGTTTCGGTTGTAACGATTTTAGCCTTACAGTTAATGTCTGGCACTGTTGCAAAAGCCGCGATTAACCATAGTGAAACAGCTGAAGAGCCGTTAAGTTTTCATCAAAATGGTTCTCACGCTCAACTTATTAATATCAATTTGGGCGAGAGAACATTTGATATTGATATTTCAGCTCAATCATTACCTGAAGCTCTTAAAAAATTACATAAACAAACAGGGATGAATTTTGCTTATTCCTCTCAAGCTATTCAGCATATTCAATCTACAAAAGTTCGCGGGCATATGACAGCTGAGGCTGCGCTTTTAAAATTATTAAAGGGCACAGATGTAAAGGCGAATATTGTTGGTGATGGAACTGCTGCGCTGAAAGTTGCGCAAGCTGGTGAGACGGTTTTATTGGATGGTATTACCGTTTATGGTGAGAAAACCGAACGTGATTTGCAAGAAACTCGCTCGAGTGTGCAAGTGTTTACCTCTGAAGATATTGAAGAGTCTTCAGCTCAAACCATTGATGGTTTATTAGAGCAATCATCTAATGTGACGACACGCTTTGGTGGTGAAGGTTTTGCCATTCGGGGGATTAATAATGATACTCTCGGTGCGGACACAGCTTTTCCTCTCGCCAGTCTTTACATTGATGGGGCGTCGATTTCTCGTTTTGCGACTAGAACCGGTATTGAAGGGTTGTGGGATGTTGAGCAAGTTGAGGTGTTTAAGGGGCCGCAATCAACAACGCAGGGCCGCAATACTCTTGCGGGGGCGATCATTGTTAACACGAAAGACCCGACATATAATTTAGAAAGTGCTGTTCGTGCAGGCATTGGGACGCAAAATTCAGCCGAGTTTGCAGGCGTTGTAAATATCCCGCTGGTTAAGGATATGCTTGCTGTTCGTATTGCCGCTGATTTTAAAACCACTGATGGGTTTAATGATAACCTGACGCTTAATATTGATGATCAGGCGTTTCGTGAAAGCAAGATGGTTCGGGGTAAAATTTTATTTGAACCGAATGATAAAATTAAAAATGTTTTGACGCTTAGTTTTTCTCGCAATGAATCTGGTGATGATGAAGTTGATCGTTCGCGTTTATTTGAAAGAGAATTTTTTGGTAATATTCAGGGGCATGAAAATAATGACCAATATATTGCCACGCTCGATTCAAAAATCACGTTGAATGATAATTGGTATCTCCAAAACATCACTTCATTTAACCGGGCTGAATATGATCGGCTTGATGATAATGATGGTTTTCTTGGTGGGTTTAATTCTTCTGATGATCCTGGATCATTTGCAAGGCAAAATGAGGTTGACACATTTACTGAAGAATTGCGGTTGCACTATCAAGGTGAGAAATTAAAATTTCATGTTGGTGCTTATTATGCGTCTGAAAAAGAAGATGATAAGTCTCAATCTTTTACGCAATTTACTGATGAACAGATTTTAGCTAATCCTTTGTTCCCACCTGGGTTATTATCTTTTTATACTGGTACAACGCTATTTCAAGATAGAACGAGCCAACGGGATATAGAAAATGTAGCTGGCTTTGGTGAATTTAGTTATGATGTGAATAAATTCATCACTGTTTTTGGTGGTATTCGCTATGACCGTAGTGAGTTTTCTATTATTTCGACAGATGACAGAAGCACAGTCGACCCTCTTCCTGATGCTGCGACCTGTGGTTTAGTATGTGAGTTGATCAGTGCTGATTTTACAAACAATTTTATCAACCAACCTGATGATCCTGGGTCTTCGACAGTTTCAGATGCTTGGTTGCCCTCTGCTGGTGTGACACTGAACTGGAATGAAGATTTCTCAACCAGCTTTTTCTATAAAAGAGGCTATCGTGCTGGTGGTGCGGGAAATAGTATTATTTCGTTTCAGCCATTTGAATATGACCCTGAGTTTGTGGACAATTATGAATTTGCCATTCGCTCTCAGTGGTTTGATAAAAAGCTAACACTGAACGCAAACTTCTTTTACATGGACTGGAAAGACCAGCAAGTTAACTTCTTGCCAAGTTTTGCATTAACACAGATTGACGTGATTATTGTGAATGCTGGTCAATCTACCTTGAAGGGTTTTGAGGTTGAGGCGTATGCACAACCGACAGACCAGTTGAAGCTACGTGGTAGTGTTGGTTATTCAAAGGCTGAGTTTGAGGACTTTGTATTGCCTGAAGGTAATTTTAGCGGCAACGCGCTGCCGAACGCGCCGGAGTGGACCATTGCTGGTTCTGCAAGATATTCGTTTTTAAATGGTATCTATGTTCAAGCGGATGCGAACTTCAGAACTCATGCGTTTACTGAAGTTGCGAATGACCCAACAGGTTTTGAGCAAGAGCGGACAATTGTAAATGCTAAAATTGGTTATAAGACAGAAAAGATTGATGCCTATATTTTCTCTAACAACCTTTTTGACGAAGAGTATGTTGCGAGTGCTTTTGAGAATGACCCTCTGTTGAAAGTTGGTGATGGTCGCTCAGTTGGTGTTCGTGTGAACATGAAGCTCGACTAAAACGTTTGTTAAACTCCCCACTTGAACAAAATCAAATGGGGAGTTTAGTTTGGTAAGTATATTGGTTGAATATCATTTATAGTTGAGGCTCAGCTCTCGAAAAATAATTATTTCATAACTAGCCGTAATTAGGTGAATTCCTGAGCTAACATTAGTCAGCTCAGGAGAATTTTGTATTCTTTTTAGGTTACCATTTATAACTTGTAGTGAACAAAATACGTCTTGCCTCA
Organism: Hyphomicrobiales bacterium; assembly: GCA_017640685.1. Lineage (GTDB taxonomy): Bacteria > Pseudomonadota > Alphaproteobacteria > Rhizobiales > HXMU1428-3 > HXMU1428-3. The sequence continues at coordinate 1,795 of JAEPQF010000009.1, read as the reverse complement.
CCATATGTGCAACCATAATTGGTTGTACCCTGAGTAAAGTCTTGAAGTTGGTAAGCACTACAACCGGCAATATAGTCTTTATCAAAGAGATTGCTGGCGTTTAATGCAAAGTTCCAATTTTTCCATTCATAACGAATGGCAGCATCTACAAGCGTAACGTCTTCTAATTTAATTCCATTTAAATCATCACCAAAACGTTCACCAATATAACGAACGCCAGCAGAAATGCTAAATCCTTTTAAGGTAGGGTTTTGGAATTCATAATTAGCCCAAAGTGAAGCCGCATGCTCAGGCACTCTTGCTGGTAGATTACCAATTTCACTGGCATTACCGCCAGTTATTTCAGCATCAAGATAGCTATATGCCGCCTGTAATTGCAGGCCGAAATCAAAGTCAAAGTTCCCCTCTAACTCGAAGCCTCTTGAAGTGACTTCACCAATCTGCCTTCTAATACCAGGGTTTACTCGATCTTGAGAAGCTACATTTTGTCGTGTCAAATCAAAGATGGCCATGGTTAAAAGGTGGTTCGTCCCTTTCGGCTTATATTTCAGCCCGGCTTCATATTGGACGCCAGTTTCAGGATCAAAGGGAGTTCCGCTAACGCTAACGCCATTCACTGGATTAAATGACTCAGTGTAACTTACATAAGATGTCAATCCATTATCAAAACTGTAAGAAAGCGCTGCACGCCCAGTAAATTCATTCTCTTCAGTTTTCCTATCAACTATGACGTTAGTCGTTCCAGTAGGTAAAACAGTATTTGTCCGACTAAAGAGATCACCTCTAACCCAATCGTGACGACCACCCAGAGTTAATTCCCAATGATCATCAAAATTAATTTGAGCCTGTCCATAAAGGCCTAATTGCTTCCTTTTTTCCTTGGAAATTAAAGTGTTGCTTCCTGAATAAGGGAATGTTGGCAAAAGAGGGCCAACAGGAATAACTGTTCTAGAGTCAATTAATAAAAGAGAGTCCGTTGAGGTGATAATCGATGCATCGTCATCAATATAAGTAAAGTCGATACCCATTAATGTGGTTATTTTAGATTGACCATATTTGAACTTATATTCGGCATTTGTATCAATTGTTGCATATTGAGTTTCTTCATCAACATCAAAACCAAGTCGTAAAAGTGTGTTGTTTGGATCAAATTGATTAACGAAAACAGGAGGAAAAGGAAAACCCTGCACCCGTGCACCGTTATAAATCGTATTATATTTTAAGTCGCTCGCGCTAAACCGCGCTTTTTGTCTAAGGGTTAAATCAGAATTGAACTTATGTTCTAGCTCATAACCAATAGCACCTTGCTCAGATAAAAATCTATTTTTATCAGCATCTCCAAGAAATGTGTTTCTTGCTAGGTTAGTGTTACCAACCACAGGAGCTTCTCCAGTCGCACGTGAAGGTCCTGGAAGGACGCGGAAACTGTCGCCATTATCATCTCTTTGAAAATTTGCAAGCACAGTGAGAGAGGTTTTATCAGATGGACTCCAGGTTATAGAAGGTGCTAGATAAATTCTTTTGTTATCTACCTCGTCAACCTGAGTTTCACCATCTCGCCAAAGACCGACAAAACGATAAGAGAAAAGCCCATCACTAAGCGGGCCACCAAAGTCAACGCCAGTTTCTTTATATTTAAAGCTACCAAACGCGGCGAAAATTTCACCATGTTCTTCATCTCTTGGTCGCTTAGAGATACCATCAACCAAACCACCAGGAGCATTTTGTCCATAGAGCGTAGAGGTTGGGCCTTTAATAACTTCCAAGCGCTCAAGACCGAAGGGTTCCATGCTCC
>JAEPQF010000099.1 GCA_017640685.1 Hyphomicrobiales bacterium | reverse complement strand
CTGAGATGGCAGAAATACTTGTCTCATTGACGTCATTGACATTGATTGTGAAGGTCTCGTTTGCTGTTGAGCCATCTGTTGATGTGGCAACGACGGTGATGTCGTGGCTTGTTGCTGTCTCAGCGTCGAGGCCTGAGGCGACTGTTACAACACCGGTGTTAGCGTCGATTGTGAAGAGACCGCCTGCGTCATCAGAAAGGCTATATGTAACGGTGTCTGTTGCGTCGGCGTCTGTTGCTAAAGCTGTGATGCCGACAACGGCACCAACGGAGGCGTCTTCGTCGACAGCGTTTGCAGAGCCATCAGCGTCAGAGATTGCTGAGACGCCAGACTCGTTAATGTTCTCGACATTAATGTTGAATGTTTGAGTTGAAGTTGAGCCATCTTCGGATGTTGCTGTGACTTCAATATTGTGGTTTGTGGCCGCTTCATAGTCGATTGCGCCGGCAACGGTAACTTCACCAGTGTTTGGATCAATGGCGAAGAGGCCGCCTGCGTCATCGCTTAGACTGTAAGTCACGCCATTGTTCGAGCCGTCGGCATCTGATGCGAAAGCTGTGATGCCGACAGATGTGCCAACAGATACGTTCTCGGCAACAGAGTTTGTTGAGGCATCTGTGTCTGTGATGGCAGAGACAGCGAATTCATTAATGTCATTGATTTCTATGGAGAATGGTTCTGTTACAGTATTGCCATTACCATCTATTCCAGTAATGAAAATATCATGTGAAGTTAAACTCTCAAAGTCTAGATTGGCTGTGCCAGAGACGATTAGTTCGTTACCAACAATATTAAAATTACTGTTTGAAATTGGCGCGCCATTTTCATCAGAGATAAAATAGACAAAAACAGTGCCTGCAGCATCTTCAAGATCAAGTGTTGCAATTACAGTACCTTCGGTTGCATTTTCATCAACACTGTTTCCAGTTGTAATTAGGTCAGGATTAAAGGTTTCTCCTTCACCCTCTGTTTCTGGTGAAGGTGTGCCATCAGTATTAGGGTTTGTTACAGATGATGTTTCTCCTTGTGGAGTTCTTTCATCTGTTGTTGCACCTTCTTCAGATGGTGTGCCTTCAGGAGCAAAATTGTTAGCACCGTCTACTTTATCTAAGTTACCTGGTGTTTGGGGTACATCATTTCCTGTGAATTGTTCAGCTTTTAATTCTTCAATTGGAGCCGCATCTTGTTCGATAGGTTCTCTTGAAGCGACTTCAGTTTCGGCTTTTTTGGTTTGCTCGAGGAACTTTCCTTCTTCTTTTTCTGGTTGAGGAAGTTCGCTGCTAATTTTTTCAACTTCTTCCTCTATGCCGTAATGGAGATTTGGGTTTGTAATATCTGCTCTTGATATAGAAGCATCGCTGATTTGTTCTTCAAGAGATTTGTTAATTAAATTTTCATATTCACGCTGACCTTGGGCTGATGAGGCAGCTGTTTGATCTTTACCAACGCTGCTAAATCCTTGTGATTTATCACCAGTGTTATTTGTCGTATTATCTTTACTCATCACAAAAACCCTAAACATTACTATAGACGTGCAAACTCAAGTTGAGACACGGACTTTTGTTGCATGATGGGATTTTTTAGTTACCGGAGGGTTACTTCTGTCAGTTTAAGGAAGGGTTCGTGGTTTTATAGTTAAAAATATGCTAACATATTAATGTAACTATATTTTATTGATTGTTTCTTATTTTTTGTTTCAATTTGAAAATTTAGTATATTTTATGCGAAATATTTAAAATTTTAGTCTTATTTTCCCATAATAAGTTACTGAAATTTAAAAAAATTAAAACTTTCTAAAACAAGTGCTGTCATGCTGATTAGACAGGATTTTCACATATCCTGGTTTCAATAGGTTTAAAGGTCTTTTATTTAGAGTTTTAGTTATTCAGATGACGCGTTCACAAACTAAAAATAATAATTCTATATCTGATCAAGGGTTAAACACCAAGGTTGTTAAATCTGGTGTGCGTGATCGCTTATGGCCAATTAATATTCGCCGATTGAAAGCGCACGGGATTCCAGGAACTGAGATTTTAAAGATGCCATTTACGATTTGGGCGTCTTCCATCATCATTAACGTTCTTGGTATTGGTTTGCCGATATTGATCTTGCAGGTCTATGATCGAGTTATTCCTAATCAATCATTAAATACGCTGTTACTGCTAGCTCTTGGTTTTGTTGTTATTTTGGGAGTGGAGTTTTTATTACGCTTAGGACGCGCCTATACGCTTGGTTGGGCGGCAACGCGGTTTCAGATGACTGTTGGGCAATTGGCTATTAAGAAATTGTTAACCGCGCCTTTAGAAGTTGTTGGTAAAGACCGGACACAAACTCAATTAGATCGATTAACCTCGATTTCTCGATTGGCGGACTTTTTTGGTGGGCCGAATAGTCTCCTGATTATTGACTTACCCTTTGTGATCATACTTATTGCGACAATGGGGTTGATAGCTGGGAATTTGGTTTTGATCCCTATAAGTGTGCTTTTAGTATTTGTGGGATTAACACTTCGATATGGCCGTGAACTTGGTGAGCAGTTTGAAGCTCGTGAAGCGCAGGATAACCGAACATATGATTTCGTAGCGGAATGTTTGCATGGTGTGATTACTTTAAAAGGGTTTGCTATGGAGCCCTTTATGTTACGGCGCTTTGAGCGGTTGCAAAATTCACGAGCTGTCACGAATTATCGAACCATTATGGCGTCGACGAGCGCTCAATCTGTTAGTGCGATTTTAGGTAATGTGACGATTATTGCTACGGTGACAGTGGGGGCTATTTTTGCAGTGATTGGAGACCTTTCCATTGGAACTTTGGCTGCATGTACTTTGCTATCTGGTCGAATTATTCAGCCGGTTGTTCGATTTGCTGGGCTATGGTCTGAATTTCAAAAATTAGAACTGGCCTTACAAGAAGCGTCAGATCTTTTTCGATTAGAGCAGCGAACGACAGAATTTATTACTGATGGCCGCGAAGGACCACCTACCATTCAATTGATGAATGTGAGTTATCAAGAAAATGATCAACCAATTTTAGGACCCGTTAATTTAACAATTGATGGGTTTGAATGTTTTGGAATTACTGGACCAGACAATGAAGCTAAATCATTGTTTTTAAAAGCTGTCACTGGCCTTGAAATGCCGCATTCTGGGGATGTGATTTACAATAATATCCATGTTGAACAATATCGAAATGGTAACCCTGGCAGTATCGTTATGGTTGGGCCAAAGTCGAGTGTGTTTGATGGCACGATTTTGGAAAACTTTACCCTTTTTGGCACGGGGCCAACAGTTGATGAGGTGCGATGGGCAGCTCAAATGACTGGCGTTGATTACGACATTAATTGTCTTCCGCAAGGTTATGATACTCCGATTGGTGACGGGGCAATGGAAAAATTGCCTCAAGGACTTATTCGTAGAATTTTACTAACACGTGCAATTGCTATGTTGCCGCAAATTCTTGTTTTAGACGAGCCGCAAATGTTTTTGGATAATTCAGCTGATAAGAAGCTTGTTCAATGCCTCTCGGCTCTTCGCCATAATATGACAATCATTATTTCTACAATGAGACCATCTTATTTCCCATTAGCTGATCGCCTTTATAATTTTGAAAATGGTACGATTAATCAGATTGGGGGAACACCGCGTCATCAATATACTCAACAAGGAAGTGAAGCACTTCCTAAGGGGGCATAAGAGATGACAGATTTAAAAGGTAAAATTCCATCTCATTTGCATCACGCTCTTATCAGTGATGATAATGTGGCCATCAATCAGGTTCATGAGCAATATTTATTATTGCAACAGCAATATGGATCCAAAACTGAAGGTGGGAAAGCGAACTTCACTCCCTATGAAATTTGCTTGCATCGATTAGTGGAAATTCTGCCCTGGAGTGGTGATGAACGCCACTTAATGGAAGCGTTGCCTCATCTTGAATCTTTAGATGACATTTATGCTTTGCAAGCGGTTCTTTTAAGAATTGGTCAACAAACGAAGCGTAAGAATGTTCGGTTTTTGAAATATACTAAGAATATTTTTCCTTGCATTCTTGATTTTAAAGAAGGTCCGATCCTCGTTACAGAGGCTTTAGATGACGGTACATTTAAAGGTTTTGATGCTGAAGGAGACTGTGTTTTAAAATGGTCTCAGATAAAAAAAGCTGATGCTTTATATCTTATTCAAGCTGAAGAAAATTTGTTAGGTGTAGCGAATGTTACGGCGGGTTCTTGGTTTAAAACGGCACTAAAGAAAATGCGCCGACCGATTATGGCGACTTTGTTCTTAACGTTTATTGCGAACATTCTAACCATTGCGACGCCTATTTATACCATGAATGTTTATAATAAGGTGATTGGTAGTCAAGCTCTTGATACATTAGGTTATTTTTTCGTTGGTATTATTTTGGCTGTTTGTGCTGAGATTCTTATTCGACGAGAGCGAGGGAAGATCATTGCGTTTATTGGGGCGCGTATTGATGCTGAGATAACTAACCATGTTTTCAAGCAGATTTTAACGCTGCCATTGCAGATGACGGAATCAGCTTCTGTGAACAAGCAAATAGTTCAGTTTCGTCAGTTTGAATCTATTCGTGATTTGCTAACAGGGAACTTGGCCAGCACACTTCTTGATTTACCATTTTTGTTCATCTTCTTTGGAGTGATTGCCTATCTCTCAGGTTGGTTGGCACTTATTCCTTTTGTTTTACTTTTTATTTTTGGTGTCATCTCAATGTTGACTTTGCCTGTTGTTCGGCAACGAGGACGTAAATCCGGTCATGATCGATCGCAATTTAACCGAATGTCTATGGAATTGGCGAACAAGATGCAGGCCATACGAGAGCTTGGTGCTGAAGAACTTTGGCTTGCACGGCATACAAGAGTTTCAACCGTTTCTGCGCATAGTATGTTTTTGTCGCGCTTTTTTGAAACGTCACTTCAAGCGGGTGCTCAGATTTTGGTGATGCTTGCTGGCTTGGCGACCATTTCTCTAGGGGCGTATTATGTGATTGAAGGCTCAATGGATACGGGCGCTTTGATTGCCATTATGATGATTGTATGGCGTATTTTAACACCTATTCAAATTGCTTTCCTTTCGCTTAATCGGATTGGTCAGTTGAAGCAAACAGTGAAGCAACTTGACCGTTTGATGACGATTAAGCGCGAAAGACGATTTAAGGGACGGCCTAATTCACTTCGTAAATTTGAAGGCAATGTTAAATTTGAGAATGTGAGCTTTCGTTATGGGCCACGCTCTGAGCCAGCATTGAAGGGTGTCAGTTTTGACATTAAGCATGGTGAAGTGGTTGCAATTACGGGTGCAACTGGATGTGGAAAATCAACAATTTTGAAAATGATGTTGGGGCTTTATCAACCTCAGGCAGGGCGGATTTTTTTAGATAATATTAATATCCAACAATTGGATGTTGGTGAGGTTCGCTCGTCCATGGGGTATATGCCGCAAGAGATTTCTTTGTTTTATGGATCATTGGCTCAAAATATGTTGTTAGGAAATCCGGTTGCAAAAAGGGAAGACATCTTCAAAGCTTTGGAAGAAGCTGGAATTAACAATGATCATCCGGTTTTAGCTGGTGGGCTTGATCAGCCATTGCGTCATGAAAAAAATGTGCTGAGCGAATCCTGTATGGCGTCTATAGCCTTGGCCCGAACCTATTTAATAGATGGGCCGTTTTTGCTTCTTGATAACCCAGGTGTCTATTTAGATCATGGAGCTGATAAACATTTTATTGAGCAGTTGGATAAATTTAGAGGTAAGAAAACAGTTATTTTGGTGACCAATCGCCCAAGTCACATAAAGGCATGTGATCGCATTTTACAGTTTCATGCGGGTGCGTTGGTTAATGATGTTCCGGTTCAAGCATATATTGATGCGATGAATAAATCTCAGAACTCGGCATAGTTTGGTCTTTGAGATTAGAAAAAAAGTTATTTTAGAAAGTAGTTTGTAAGGTTTTTTTATTACATATGAGTTTGGTTTTAGTTTTTATGCGGATTAGTTTTTGATTTATGACCTATGTGCAGCAGAAAAATTTGGCTTTGCCAATTGATATCCAGGGCGGAGAGTGGGATTATTTCTTTCTTCGTATGACAGGCTTTTTGTGCCTGTTTTTCTGCCTTGCTGTTGGCGGCGCTGCAATTGCACCTTTATATGAAGTCGCTATGACTGAAGGTAAGGTTGTGCCTGTGGGGTCTGTCATTCGTGTGGAGCATTTTGAAGGCGGCATTGTTAAAACGATTAAACACCGCGCTGGTGATCATGTTAAAAAGGGGGAGGTTATTCTCTCTTTAACCCCTGCGGCGGCGGTGAGTGATCAAGATCAATTAGCGGCGCGCTATGTTAATTTAAATATTGTTAAAATCAGATTGTCAGCCTTGCTTGATGATAAAGCACCTGATTTTGGTAAGTATTTGATAAGCCATCCGAAATTAACTGCTGATCATATGTCTCATTATAGGGATGAAAAGAAAACTTTAGAGCACACCATTGGTAGTTTAACAGCGCGGGTTAACCAGAAAGCTGCGGAAGTTCGGGCGACTGAGCTTGAAGTGAAAAGCTTAAATAGCCAACTTGCTATTCATAAAGAGCAATATCAATTGCGCAATTCATTGGTGAAAGATGGGTTTACGACGAGGAACTCATTTCTTGAGGCTAAAGCGAAAGTTGCGAATACGGAAGCACGGGTTGCGCAACTTGAAGGGCAACTTTTATCTGCTGTGAATGCGTTATCTGAAGTTGAATTGCAACTTTCTGAAGCGGTTTCAAAAACTCGTCAGAAGTGGTCGAGTGAGTTGGCGCAAACATCTGCCAGTCTTTCAGAGATTGATGCGGCTATTGGCAAAGCTGAAGACCGGGTGAACAGGCTGGATGTGCGTGCACCGATTTCAGGTGTTATTCAAAGTCTTAATCCCAAATCTGTTGGTGAAGTGATTAACCCGGGTGATTTGGTGGCTGAAATGGTGCCAGAGGGGAATGAGCTTTTGGCTGAAGTAAAACTAAAGCCTGAAGATGTTACCAATGTGAGAAAAGGACAAAAAGCTCGCATTACAGTTACAGCTTTCGACACCAAGGAATTCGGCACTCTTGACGGGCATGTTTTAAGTGTTTCTCCTTCAACCTTTAAAAATGAAAAGGATGAGGAATATTATGAAGTGCGTTTGGAGTTAGAGAAACTAATGTTCCGCCGGAAAGGTGTTGAGCATCCGGTTTTACCTGGCATGGTTGTTCAGGCTGAATTGATTAAAGGTGAGAGATCGGTACTTCGTTATCTCCTCAAGCCAATATTCACTGCCTTTGATAATAGTTTTGGTGAACGTTAAGGCTTTGTTAAATCAATAAATGTTTCAAAATGAGATGTAACTTAATCCAAATTTAATAATGATCCTCGTAGAGTGAGTATGAGGTTTTGCCCCATTTTTATGGGGGGATTTATTATGTGGAGTTGAGAATGTTTCTCGTTTTGCGGCGATCTGTAGTTTTGCTCACTAGTTTTGTCACGCTAATGGTTTTTAGTGCGCTGATTATGGTTTTTGGGCCTCCGCGCCTAGGGTTAGCTGATCAATTTGATGATTTGTTAGGTGAGGCCATTGAACAAGGCACTCAGGTTGATGCCGCGCGTTCTCGCCGCGATGCAGCTGAAAGTTCTGTTCGTAAAGCTTGGTCTAAGTTCCTTCCATCAGTTAGGGCCTATGGTGATTTTGGCCATACGAGAAACAATGCTCTTGGCCGGGTGAGAGGTAATCGTAATAGTTATGATAGCAGTGAATATGGTGTTTCTGCGTCTTTACCGATTTATAAAGGTGGTACGAATTATTACGGCCTTAAAGAGGCCAAAGCAAATGCAAAAGCTGAAGGGCATAGTTTTGTAGAAACAAAACAGGTTTTGTTGCTCGACACGGTTCGCGCTATTTTAGGCATTATTCGCGATCGCGAAATTGTTCGTTTGCAACATAAAAACCAAGAAATTGTAGGCACAATATTAAAAACCACTCAATCTCGCTATGATGGTGGTGAGGCAACAAGAACTGACATTGCTATTGCTGAAGATCAGTATTTTGCGACTCAATCAGTTTACACTCAGGCGATTGATAACCTCAATACCAACGAAATTGACTTTAAACGTATTATTGGTCGAAAGGCTGGTCGTTTATCTTTGCCTAAGGGGCTGCCATCTCGGTTACCTAAAAGTTTAAATGAAGCGATTTTACTTGCTGAACAGCAAAACCCTCAACTTTTGGCTGCGATCTTTCGTAGTGAGGCGGCGGACCATTCTTTAAAAGCATCTTATGGTGAGTTTTTGCCAAATGTTGATTTGAGCCTTGATTATAAAGAAGAGCGGTTTCATGGAGCTGATATTAGCGATGATAGTGATTTAACTGTGAAACTGAATTTTTCAGTGCCCTTGTTCAAACCTGAGGCTTATTCTTCTAGCCAAGTGAGCCGGCATGTTTCTCAGCAACGAAAATATGAGGCGCGCGATGCGCGACTGACTGCAAGAGCTATGGCTACCGTTGCTTGGAAAAGTTATCACACAGCTCAAAAAAGATATCGTCTTGGATTGGTCCGCATTAAGGCGGCCAAACAAGCGTCGCGCGGGATGCGCCGTGAATTGGAAGCTGGGCAACGTACGGTTCTGGATGTTTTAGATACGCAAGAACGTTTGGTTCAGGCAAAAGTGCAGGCTGCAAATGCTAAATTTGAAAGATATATGGCCGCTCACTTGTTGCTTTCCGCAATTGGACGCTTAGACACGACCACGACGAATGTTGCTCAATTGAAAGACTATGTTCCGTCTAGAAAGGCCAGACGGCATCATTCTACTGAATGGCAGACGGCTTCAATAAAGACAAAAAAACATAATCGTAAAATTGTTTCGCGAAATGATGCGCGTTCTATTGATACTGGTGTTGCTTCAATTAAGCGTGGTTATGAGTTTGCAAGTCATAAAATTCCAGCTCTTCCTGTTTTAAAAACAAGAGTGGCTGATAATATAAAACATGAGTTGCCTGCGTTGATTGAAAGGCCTGTTGTTGGGCCGAAAAAAGAGTTTCAACCGAAAAAGATTGTTCCATCGGTGCGCCCAACAAAGACAATAAATGTTTTGCCCACAAAGCAGCAAAAGCAGCAGCTCATGCGCAAAGGGATTTATAGTAAGTTACAAAAGAAAGCTCCTTTTAATTCTGATGAGATTATTACAGGTTCGATTATCAAAGAGACGGAAAATATACCACTGCCTGTGGCTAAGGACTATGAAGAGCCAAAACAGCTTTTGTTAAAAGCTCCTGTTCAAGTTGCTGAATACAGAAAAGTTGCAAACTATAGAGCTGAGCATCAGGCTTTTGCTATTCATAAAATTCCATTGCCAGTGAGAAAAGTGGTTAGAAATGATGATTTAATCACTGGAAGTTTGGTTAAGAAACATGCGCCTATAAAAGAAAAACCAAAGAAAGAGTATTATCCAGCTACTTATCAAAATCGTTTTGCAGTTTGGTGGAATGACAAAGTTGATAAAGTCTTTGGTTCTTCGGGGCGTCCTAAGCCTGTTCTTTTAGATGTGAAAAAATACCGACAATATCGAAAAGAATTATCCAACAGATAACAAAAAAGCCCTTCAATAAATTATTGAGGGGCTTTTTTGTTAATAGGGAATTGAAAGCAGGGTTCGAAGGCTGTAGCTGATGGCTGCTAAGGTCAGGACGCCGGCAATCCAGAACAATACAAACCAAAGTGTTCTTTTGCCCCATGATGGAGAACTTTTGGGATTATCATCTTGATCAGGCATTTAAAGGTTCCTTTTTTTCTCTCGCGGCTATTTCAAACGCTATCGCGTTTGAGCCTCCGAGGGGCGGTGCTAGGCACCGGGCTTCGCCATGTCCTTCAGCCCGAAAGGGGCTGAACTCCTTCATCGGGAATTGACACCTGTTTTTGGTTGGTTTCTTAACGTTATTTTAGTTTGCTTTTTTTTGCTTAAGATGCCCACTAGCATCCGCAATCAACTACCGCCCTTTCTTAGCTACGCTTCAGGTTGCCCACAAGCAACAGCGCTAATGATAGCCGTCGTGTTTGGTGACCTTTCCTCGAAATACCCAATAAACATAAGCTGTGTAGCCCAGGATAACAGGTAAAAGGGCTAATGTGCCATAAAGCAAGAATGAAAGACTTTCAGGTGGGTTTGCGGCCTGCCAAATTGTAAAATGGCGCGGCACAATATAAGGGAACATGCTAATTGCAAACCCGACATATGAAAGAATGAAAAGCCCTAATGTTGAAAGAAATGGGTAATATTCATGCTTTCTTTTAATCGACGTAAATAGGACAGCCCAGCAGGCAAGAACGAGAATTGGAACAGGTGCCACAAAGGCGATATTAGGCCAGGTGAACCATCTGTCTGCGATGTCCGTATCTAGGAAGGGGGTCCAAAGACTGACAAGGCCAACAAAGGCAAAAACGATGGTCGCAATTGGCATGGTGACACGGTACATGTCATATTGAAGTTCTCCCTCAGTTTTCATGATTAGCCAGCAAGCACCAAGAAGGGCGTAAGCTGCGACAACGGCAAGACCAACTGTTGCAGAAAAAGGTGTGAACCAGTCAAACCAGCCGCCGCTATAATCACGGCCAGTGACTTCGATGCCTTGAATAAACGCGCCTAACATCAATCCTTGGCAAAAAGCGGCAATCGTTGAGCCTGCGGTGAATGACCATTCCCACCAGTGCCTGTCTTCATCGCTGGCTTTTGCACAATATTCAAAGGCAACACCTCTGAATATCAGTCCTAATAACATAGCTATGATTGGCGCATAAAATGCTGGGAGCAATGTGGCATATGCCAAAGGAAAAGCTGCGAAAAGACCGCCACCCCCTAAGATGAGCCATGTTTCATTACCATCCCATACAGGAGCGATGGTGTTCATCATAACATCTCTGTCTTCTCTTTCTTTAAATAGAGGAAAGAGAATGCCGACACCTAAGTCAAACCCATCCAGAACAACATACAGCAAGACGGCAACTGCGATGAGGATGGCCCATATAAAAGCGAGATCAAATTCCATGTGCTTAGCTCCTCATTAATGTTGAGTTGCAGCATTGGCTGCGGGGTTAATTTTCATTTGGCGAAGGATGTAGATGATCCCAGGTGTAAAGACGAGAAAATAAACAAAAACCAAAGCGATGAGTGAGCCCCAAATGCCAGGAGAGGCAACGGGAGAGACACTTTCTGAGGTTCTTAGAATTCCATATACCGTGTAGGGTTGGCGACCAACTTCTGTGACAAACCAACCGGCTAGTATGGCGATTAGTCCTGTTGGTCCCATGAGTATGCATGCTTTATGGAACAAGTTTTGTGTATATAAATGGCCTGTGAGGCGCAAAATAAGACCAATTAATCCAATAGCGATCATTGCCATGCCGATGCCTACCATGATCCTGAAACACCAAAAGACTATGGGAACGTTGGGCCAGTCTTCTTTCGGCCATTCACTTAAGCCTTTTACTTCTTCGTCCCAACCATGTTTTAGGATTAGTGATCCTAATTTTGGAATTTCTAACGCGTAATCAACTTTGCCTGTCTCCATATTTGGTAGACCAAAGAGAATAAGTGGGGCTCCTTTTTGCGTGTGGAAATGACCTTCCATTGCAGCAACTTTAGCAGGTTGATGCTCAATCGTGTTAAGGCCATGCATGTCACCAGCTAGAAGTTGAATTGGGGCTACGATTGTCGCCATCCAAATGGCTAGTGAGAACATTGTTCTTGCATGTTTGTTGGCATTGTCTTTCAAGAGATGGAATGCTGCAACGCCGCCAACGATGAATGATGTAGAGAGGTAGGCAGCTAAAACCATATGTACTAAACGATATGGGAAAGACGGATTGAAGATGACTTCAAACCAATTAACGGGAATGAATTGTCCTACTTCGTTGATCCCATAGCCGGATGGTGTTTGCATCCAGCTATTTACTGAAAGAATCCAGAAGGCTGAGAACAATGTGCCGATAGCAACGAGTGCTGTTGCTGTGAAATGAAGGCCTTTGCCAACTTTGTCCATACCAAAGAGCATGATGCCTAGAAAACCGGCTTCCAGGAAAAAAGCACTTAATACTTCATATCCAAGGAGAGGGCCAAGAACAGGGCCTGTTTTATCTGAAAAGACACTCCAGTTGGTGCCGAACTGATATGACATGACAAGACCGGAGACCACGCCCATGCCAAATGTAAGCGCGAAGGTTTTTTTCCAATAGTGGAAAAGATCAATATAGATTTTCTTTCCTGTGATTAACCAGAGGCCCTCTAACACAGCAAGAAAGCTGGCAAGTCCGATGGAGAAGGCAGGGAAAATGATGTGAAAGGTAATTGTAAAGGCGAATTGGATACGGGCTAATAAAACAGCATCAAAATATTCAAGCATGTTTACTTCCTTGAATGGCTAATTTTTATTTTATTTATTGCCTTAGTATAGGCCGAATTCATATGTGACCAAATGCCCTTTTTTCACTGTTTAAATCTTATTTTTGGGATTACTTAGTTGGCTACCACCAAACAATAAGATTTTTCTTCTACTAAGGTTTAGGCCGTAGACTTATAAATTAACTATTTTTGGCGCCTCACAAGCCGTTTTTGGCTAGGAAAACAATGCAATACGGGGGTATTCCCCCATATAAGTTGTTTGAC
>JAEPQF010000098.1 GCA_017640685.1 Hyphomicrobiales bacterium | reverse complement strand
CATGATGTTGTTTGTGATTATGGCCATAAAGCACCAATTCAGCGCCAACTTGTTCCAAGAGAGCTGTAAGTTCATGATCATTTTTCAAACCGCGAGATAAACTTGTAATACCAGAAAGAGGAGGGTGGTGCAAAACAACGCATCTATAAAGCCCTTCTTGTTGGGCAGAAGATAGGATCTTCGCTAACAGATCTAAACTAGCTTTATTGATGGCTCCATAAGCTTTGAACAAGGGGGTCGGAATGCCTGAATTGATGCCAATAAGCGCAACATCATTCACCACTCTAACAAAGGGTAAATCAGGCCCCTCAGCACCGCCAAGCACTTTTCCTTGTTTGTCAGACGTCATGTAGGGGAGTAACGTACCACCATCATTAGAGGCAATACCAACAGAGCCAGCGCTCTGTGAAGCTTCTAAGCGATTTAGAGAAAGCATAGGGTTTTTACCATAATAATCATGATTACCAGGTACAAAAGAAATGTCACTCGTCTCACCAAATTGTTTCATCCAGTAAAGGCCAGCTTCATATTCTTTTCGCAAAGATAAATTGACCAAGTCACCAGAGACAATCAGATGATCAAACTTTTGCGCCAAAACATCTTTTGAGATCGCATCAAGCGTTTTGGAAAGGTGCATCGACTTGCGCGAAAGATGCCAATTGAGAAACCCCAAAAAACGTTTTAAGGAAATTTCTGACATTGAGAAACTTGGATTTTGAGGAAAATGTATATCAGTCAAGTGGGCAAGAGTGGTCTGAGCCTGATTGGTCATAAAAAATATTCCTCATAAGTCTCAAGGCCAAAATTCCTCGAGCCAAACTTCAAATTAAAGACAGATATTAACGAAATTAGAGAATAATAATCGTCAAAATATTGACTCTTATCATGAAATAGATTTAAGAGCCCTATATATCAGCTATACGTAACTTGTGTCTAATCAGCCATTTATATAAGGGTAACACCAAATTTTGCAGGTGTGATCAATAGAGAGGGGAATTCCCCGATGTTTTCAAAACTACTCACAGCAGTGCTGCATCCCTTTTGGCGTGTTACGCGCGGTACAACCATGGGTGCCCAAGCGGTCGTCATTGATCAAAATTCACGCATTTTATTGGTACGACATGGTTACCGACCAGGCTGGCACTTTCCAGACGGCGGGGTTGAGCGAGACGAAGCTTTATCAGAGGCAATGGAGCGTGAATTATTTGAAGAAACTGGTGTGGAGCTAACCGGCCAACCAAAATTGCATGGCATCTTCACTAATTTTGAAACCTTTCCAGGTGACCATATCGGTGTTTTCATTGTTCAAGAGTGGAAACAAGACAAAGTACCAGAGCCAAACGCTGAGATAAAAGAAATTGGATTTTTCTATCGAGATGAGTTACCAGAGCAAACAGTATCTGGTGTGATTAATCGATTAGATGAAATCTTTGAGGGCAAACAACTCTCAAACACATGGAAATAAAATTGATCTTTAATTTAAGATCCAAATAATAAGACGCATAAAAGATAAAAGCTGTGACCAAACTAACAAAAACACCAATAACAACCATATCAACCGAGATGCATGAACTTTTTGAAAAGCACCTTGGTCCAGGTCGTTTTGCGCGCACGGCTTATCGTGTGCGAGAGCAAGCGACGCCTGAAAAAGTTGAGGGCATTAACGTCTTTGAAAATAATAAATTGGTTGGAACGGTGAGCATTACACCAATGCAAATAAATGGTGACACACTCACCTATTTATTGGGCCCCCTATTAATCGATGAAAGCCATCGCTCAAAAGGGTTGGGGCTAGAACTGATCAAAGACGCAATTGAGCTCGCCAAATCCCAAAGTGCTAAAGCTGTCTTGTTGGTTGGTGATATTGCTTATTACAAAAAGTCGGGTTTTAAACAAATCCCAATGGGGCAAATAACCTTACCTGGGCCGGTTGATCCAACAAGGTTATTAATCTTTGAAATAACTGAAGGGATTTTAAAGGAACTAAAGGGCCAAGCAAAAGCTATATAGTAAATTTCTATATAGAAAATTTGGCTTGGGGCTTAATGTCCTTCTTTCCACCACATGGTACCAAGGGCAATAAGCAGCACAGCCAAGGCAAGCAAGCCATGTATAAGTGGAATTAGCTTCACACCCTTTACAACATAAGCCTGGCGATCAAGGAGGCCCATCCATCCCGCACCAGCATAAGCCCCAGCACTCGTCATCATAGAAACTTTTGGCACAGTCAGAGGAGAAGAGGGTGTTGCACCTTCCTTGATAGTGGCATTCTTTTGCGAACCACCAGACCAAAAAATACCAGAGCGCGCCTGTTTAGCTAAAGGCGCTACAATGCGATCTGTTGTGACAATATTTTTCAGCTCTTTTTCACTAGCAAAACCAATATAAGCAAGCGCGTTCAGCTTATCAGATTGAATGCGATGAATACCAAGTTGTTGTTTCGGCAGCGTAGTCTGCCAAGTCCCAGAGGCAATTTCTTTTAACTTAATTTCTTTTGTCGAACCATCCGGGCGGGTAACACGTACAGGATCAATTTTTTTCTTCATACTACGACGCGTAATTAGAAGGTCTCGCCCATCGCCAACGGCAGTTAATGCTTCTTCTTCAAGATCAGGTTCTTTCATCAGCCAGTGAGAAAGGCGACGCAATAGAGTGTTATAAGGGCCACCACCATCAAACCCGCGAGCCCAGAGCCATGCATGGTCAGAAAGCAGCAGAGCAATCCGTCCCTCACCAAGCCGGTTTAAAATCAAAAGCGGATGGTCTTTTGCCCCTTTCATCAAGGTCTCACCTTCACTGACATTCGCCTCTACCAAACGGAACCACCGGCCCCAATTGGGGCTAGAACTCACAGCACGATTAGAAAGTGGTAAATTATGAGTTACAGGGTGCTTCTGCCCCTTTTCAGTAACTTTAGGAACATAAGCTTGATCAATAACTTGCCCTGTTGGCGTCGCTGGTAAAATTTGCTCAAGTGGCGTATTGGCCAAACTCAAAGGCGTCGCAAACTTATCACCAGCAGCCACCAGCACAGCACCACCATTTAAAACATATTGGCTCACATTATCTAGATAATGCAAAGGAAGCACGCCGCGTCTCTGATAGCGGTCAAAAATAATGAGATCAAAATCATCAAGCTTTTCAGAGAACAACTCCCGTGTTGGAAACGCGATTAAAGAGAGTTGATGAATAGGAGTGCCATCTTGTTTCTCAGGCGGTCGTAAAATAGTAAAATGGACAAGATCAACAGAGGCATCAGACTTTAATAAGTTGCGCCATGTCCGCTCGCCAGCATGAGGTTCACCAGAAACAAGAAGCACACGTAAATTTTCACGCACACCTTCGGTTGCAATAACTGCACGGTTATTTGCAGTTGTAATTTCATCCTTGTGGTCTTCAAGTTCAATTTCCATCAAATTCAAACCGGCATGAGGAAAATTTAATGGCACCGTAATCTCTTCACCAACTTGCACAAATTGCGTTTGCTCAGAACTTCCCTTTTGCCTGAACTTAAGCTTCACCATATGCGACGCATCCGCTGAAACTCCTTGTTCAACAATTTTTAGTTTCAATGAACGTGAGCCACCGACAATGCCATATTTAGGTGCTTTCACAATTTCGATGCGGCGGTCAAATTGGTTCTTATCGCCCGTTAAAATGAAATGAAGAGGGATAGCTCCCCCTTGACTATTATTTTGTTCTTGAGAAACGCTAAGGCCAAGTTCTTCAAATTTTTTCGGTGCATCATGAACCTGCCCATCAGTAATCATAACAACACCAGCAATTCGATTAGAAGCTAGCCGGCTGATGCCTTCTCTAAGAGCCGAAAAAGCCAGAGTTCCCTCTTTCGCTCGAGCATCATCAGAGCCAAGCGCAATGATTTCCGTCTCTAAATCTTTAATTGTACTGAGCTGTTCATTCAATTTTTCAAAGGTTTTTTGAACAAGCTCTTGGCGGCCAGATATAACTTGGCTCGGGCTTTTATCAGTTACAATAAGAACAATGTTTTTTAAAGGATCACGTTCTTCTTGGCGCAAACTAGGGTTAAGCAATGCGAACAATAGTAAAGAAAGCCCAAGCCCACGAAGAAAAGCTCCAGGCAAACGATTGATCAGCATTAAAAGAATTACAGCGACAATGAGACCCGCAAAAACCCACAAGTAAATAGGATCTAAAAATGGAGAATAAATAACATCCCAGCCATTAAAAATTGTCATTGTCCAAGCCTTTCTAAGAGAGCCGGTACATGAACCTGATCCGCTTTATAATTACCAGCTAAGGCATACATAACAATGTTGACCCCAACACGATATGCCATTTCTCTCTGGCTTTCCCCGCCAGGTACTACAGGAAAACGTTCTTGATAATTTTTATCAACAGCCCAAGCAGAAGCAAGGTCATTAGATGTAATGAGGAGTGTACTCACACCATCAATATCAGAAGTGGAAGAGGTGGAAGATTTTGCAGCAGCCTCAACCCAAAGATCACCGCCCTGAAAGCGACCAGGAAAACTTGAAAGTAAATAAAAACTTTTCGTCAAAACATGCCCGGTTGGAACAGGTTCAATCCGTGGAATGTCTAATTTTGAAAGTAACATTTTTAAAGAAGATTGAGAACGACCATCAAGTCCCCCAATCCGACTATCTTGATCTTTGGTGTCAAAAATAATCATGCCACCATGTTTCATGTAGCTATTAATGCGCTGGGCTACTTTATCAGATAATGGTTTGCTATAAGAACCAACAGGCCAATAGAGAATAGGGTAAAAAGCTAACTCATCTTTTTCAGGTCGAACACCAATTGGTTCAGCAGGTTCAACAGCAGTCCTATTATTGAGAATAAAACTTAAGCCCCTGAGGCCATCGCGACTGGTTTGATCAATTTTGCTATCCCCTGTGATCACATAGGCAAGATGAGTTTTAAGCGCAGCAGACAAATTAAGTTCAGCTTCAGAGCGAAGTTTAGATAAGTCTTTATTATTACGACGTGAATTATTCAGCGAAGGAACAAACCTTTTTTCTTCAAAAAGCTTTCGTAATTGCTCACCACTTGGAGTTCGCTCAATGCTTTGCGCTAAAACCTCTTTGCTAGGAATGGAAAGGACAATGAGTGCAGGCGTCAACAGAGCCAAGATGATAGCTGCAGTCTCTCGCAAATGTCTGAGTGAAAACACACCGCGCATAAACAAAACAATCAAACTATCCAGCACCAATAAAATGAAAGCAGTGATAAATAATGGCCCTCGTAAATCCCGCTCAGGTGCTTTGCGATAAGCAAGCACTTCAGCCTCAAGTGAGGCGTAGTTTAGCTTTTTTAATTCCGTTGTTTGCTTCATGAGATTAAGAGCTATCGTCTGATCAGCCGGGCCATAAAACCCTGGTGGATGTTTAGGTTCAATTTTAAGTTTGTTTAATTGGCTAAAAGCAACAGGTTCAACAAATACAGGCGGCTTTTCTAAGCGACCAAGCCCATTTAAAGAGCGATAAGGGGCAAGTAATGTTTCTTTCGGCTGGCGCACAAAATTCTCTCCCCCATTCTGCTCTTGAGTTGCGCTTTCTTGTCTTTCTGAAGATGATGAGCTTTCTTCATTAGAGCTTGCCTGGCCACCAAGAGAGAGTTGACTGAGCCGTTGTAGCATTTCAACAAACAGCCCTGAAAGCGGAAGATTAGACCAATCAGAATTCGCTGTAACATGAACAAGCACAACCCAACCATCTAACTCGCGAGTAGCAGTTACCAGAGGTGTACCATCTTTTAAACGTGCCCATATATAAACTTTGTCTGAAAGACGAGAAGGGTCAGCTAACAATTGTCGAGAGACAACAACTTCCCCCGGAATAGCCAAACCAGCAAAAGGGCTCTGCTCGTCAAAGTTAGCTAGTGATTGGGGTTTAGACCAAGAAAGCGCGCCGCCAAGTCTGCGTCCTCCTTGTCTGAGGGGAGATGGCAATAAACTATCTTGGCTTTCTTCCATATGAGGGCCAGCAAAGCGAACAAGCACGCCCCCCTTTTCAACCCACTCTGTAAGCCGTAAAAGTGGAGCCCCAACAAGCCTGCCAATATCAGCCATCATGATGACAGAGACATTTTGCTTGGTAAAACTATCAATGGTCTCTGCAACATTACCAGTGCCAGCTTCAGCACTAACGAGTTCAGCATAAGGCTCTAGCGCACGCTTGATATAATAAAGAGGCGAAAGTAGAGGTTGCGCCAGTTCCCCACTCTCATTTGATAAAAGACCAATACGCCGCCAATTTGAGCGTTGATCAAGCAGATAAACACTCCCAGCCGAACTTTGCCCTTCAATTTTCAACTTTGTGATTTGATTGCGAAGTTCTAAGGGGAGATCAATGCGCGCTTCAACAGATGTTTGGTTTGGTTTTAATATGAAAGCAGCGCGCCCTAAAACTTCTTCCCGGCCAGAAAGAGCAAGAACTTGCCCCCGCCTCTCACTATGTCTCTCACTGTTGAGTGGTGCGCCCTTTACTATACCGTATAAAACCCCACCTTGGCCAAGCCGTGCACTCAGGGCAAGGGGCAAAGAACTGTCATCAGGAGAAATAAGATGAAGGGAGAACCCGGAAGATTTCAACTCATTGAGTTTAGCAATAGTCGCATCTGATTGTTGAGCTTCGATACCGTCAGCAAGCCAATAAAGAGCGCTATTCTCAAGAGCACCCGCACGGCCTGAAGCAAATACATCTAGTCCTGCAGAGAGTTTTTCTAAAGCAGCATTTCGGTCAGTATGAAATGGAGTAGGTTGCATACGTTCTATTTGCGAAAGAGCATCCAAGGCACTAAAGGGAGTAAGTTCACCTTGGTTACGTTCTGGAGCGGTCGGTACCAGAAAAACCAAACGCTCTTGTGCCTGTGCATCCCGAACAAGTCGTTCCATCATAATTTTTCGAAGTGACCATTTCGAAGCCGCAGTCCATCCATTATCAACAACAATAACAAGCGGTCCTTGTTTCTCAGTCTGAGGATCACTAGTGTTAGATTTTTCAGCTAATAGTGGTTTCGCACTATTTAAAACCGGCTGAGCCAATGCAAAAATAATGAACGCCGAGATGATGAGGCGTAGAAGGGTTAACCACCAAGGGCTATGAGAAGCTGTTTTTTCATTTTGTAAAAGACGCTTCAAAATTCGTGTTGGCGGAAAAACCTGCCGATCGGGGCTAGGCGGTGTTGAGCGCAGCAACCACCAAATAACTGGTAATGATAAAAGCCCAAGCAAGGGTAATGGGCTAAGAAATGTTAAAATTCCAAGGCTCATACAGTCTTACCCTTCATAGGTTCATCGGTTACATCATCAGAACTCTGAAGTGAGGGATCACTTGGAACGACAAGAGAACTATCAACAGTAGGATCATGTGTCATGGCCCCTGTTGAATAATAGTGAGATGAAAGAAACCCATGAATATTCAAAAGACCAGATCGTGCAGAACGGTCAGTATGATGAATAAGATGCCCCCAATTTAACCGGCGACAAACGCTTACTAAATCAGCTTTCCTTTTTTGAAAGGCCTCTTTGTAACGCTCGCGTAACTCACCAGCATTTTCAATCAATACCCGCTCACGGCGTTGCACATCTTTAAACTCAACCCGTCCACTAAAAGGAAAACTCTCTTCAGCCGGATCAATAATTTGCACAGCAGTACCACCAACTTGATGTCCGCCAATTTTCTGTAAGCCTTTGGTGAGGTGAACCAGTTCATCAAGAAAATCGCTAATTAAAATAACTTCAGAATAGCGCGATATTTCTTCATTTTGCGGAAAACCGTTCGACAGTTCTTCATGAGTTTGGCTGTAAATGAGCCGCTCCGCAATGCGAGCGGCAATGTCCTGGTTTGTCCGAGGGCGCATTAGCCCCAAAACTCCAACCCGTTCACCAGAGCGCACCAAAAGTTCAGCCAGAGCCAGACCAAGCACAATGGCCCGCTCTGCTTTTGTCACAGAACTAAGTTTTGAGCGAAACCACATGGAGGGAGAGAGGTCTATCCAAAGCCAAAAGGTGTGAGCTGTGTCCCATTCTTTTTCACGAACGAATAATTGGTCAGTGCTGGCAGAGCGCCGCCAATCAATGGCTGTCATTGATTCAAAATTTTGATAGGGCCTGAATTGCCAAAAACTTTCACCAGGGCCGGCTCGTTTGCGGCCATGGCGGCCATGCGCCAGTGTTTGAGCGATTTGTCGAGCACTTAAAATAAGATCTGGCATCAAGGCACTTAAGTTACGTGCCTCAGGCTCACTTGCTGAAATCGCAGATATGTCAGTTTCGAATGACAAAGAAGAGGAAGCTCCTAAATCTTAAAGTTTTAAAACACTGTTGGTTAATGTACCGATGATGTCTTGTAGCGTCACACCTCTTGTTCTGGCATCAAAAGTTAGTGCCATGCGGTGTTTTAAAACCGGTTCAGCAAGGGCGGCAACATCATCAAGTGATGGCGCTAACCGACCATCAATTAATGCACGAGCTCGAACACCAAGAGACAGCGCTTGAGCAGCCCGAGGACCAGGGCCCCAAGCAATCATTTCATTGACTTGAGGGAGAGCATCAACCTCGCCAGGCCGCGCACTTCGAACAAGGTCTAAAATTGCATCAACAATAGCTTCACCAATTGGCAATTGACGAACAAGATGCTGCATGGAAAGTAATTGCTCACCATCGACAATGGCCTCTAGATCAAGAGATTCAGTGCCAGTTGTTTGATAAAGAACTTTGCGCTCTGCTTCTTTATCGGGGTAATTCACATCAATCTGCGTCAAGAAACGGTCTAATTGCGCTTCAGGAAGAGGGTATGTCCCTTCTTGCTCAAGCGGGTTTTGTGTTGCAAGCACATGAAAAGGGGCTGGTAATTCATAACCACTACCAGCAACAGTCACATGTTTTTCTTGCATCGCTTGCAAAAGAGCAGATTGGGTGCGAGGGCTTGCCCGGTTAATTTCATCAGCCATCAAGAGCTGAGTAAAAATGGGGCCTTTGATAAAACGAAAAGAGCGCTCACCAGTGCTTGCTTGTTCTAGCACTTCAGCGCCCACAATATCAGATGGCATAAGGTCTGGTGTGAATTGGACCCGTTTGTTGGTTAATCCTAAAACCGTACCTAAAGTTTCAACAAGGAGGGTTTTGGCCAATCCAGGCACACCAATAAGAAGCGCATGGCCACCACTTAATATAGTGATTAAAGCCAGGTCAATAACGTCATCTTGTCCATAAATTTTAGACGAAGCCGCCGCTTTAATCTTATTGATTTTTGCGCTGGCCGCTTCCACCTCTTCAATGATTTTATCACCGGTTTGACTGATATTGGTCATAAGATAACTATACCGACCCCTGTTAAAATTGAAAATAGTCTATATGTAAGTATGATGTGATTAAACTATAACAAGAAACACACAATCTTGTGAGACTAAACCTAAAAATTAAACATGTTGAAGCTATGGCAATTACCAACAAAGTTAATTTATCAATAAATAACAGTTATTTAGGGGTGAAGAAAATATGAGCTCATCGACTAAAGTGCCACTCACTGAAACAAATAAAGGGCCAGTCACTCAAACAAAGTCTAGTTTAGAGACTTTGGTAAAAAATCTAGAAAACACCAAAGATTCGAAAAATAAGAACAATGCATCTGGAGCGCCTGTTCATTTATGGAACCCGGATTATTGCGGTGAGCTTGAATTAACCATAGAAGAAGATGGAACGTGGACTTACAACAAAACCCCAATTGGCCGGGAAAAGTTGGTCAATCTTTTTGCAACTGTAATTAAGAGGGAAGAGGGAAAATATTACCTCGTAACGCCAGTTGAGAAAATGTTGATCACTGTCATTGATGCCCCATTTATTGCCATAGAAATGGATGTAACAAATAAAGACGGCCAGCAAATCATAAGCTTTGTGACAAATGTCGGTGATCACATCGAAGTAAGCGGTGAAAACCCGCTAAGATTTCCAAAACAAACCAATGAGGAAACTCTAAAGCCTTATGTAAAAATCAGGCATGAGGGAGAGAATAAGCTTGAGGCAAAACTAAGTCGTTCCGTTTATTACGAATTGGCCAATTATATTGAAACACACACCCTTGAGGGAACGGAATATTATGGAGTTTGGAGCCACGGCACCTTTTTTAAAATTGAGGAAAAGTCAAATTGTCCATAATATTTGTTCATGTCATCTAAATTATATTGACGGAAGAATAATCACTAGGTCTCAAATTTTTTAATGCAAAATCTATTCGAACAACTTGCCCAAAAAACAATGAGTTTAGATGAGGGAAATATCATATCCCCTTATTCGCGAATTGATGAGCAAAATTTCAAAGGCTTTCAGAAGCCGGTGAAAGAAGCAGCTGTTCTTGTTCCCTTTTTAGAAAGAGATGAAACACCACATCTTGTGCTGACAAAACGCACATTATCCCTTTCCAATCACAAAGGGCAAATCGCATTCCCAGGGGGAAAAATAGACAAGAGTGACAATAGTCCAAGCCATGCAGCCCTTCGAGAAACAGAAGAAGAAATCGGTATCAATCAAAACCAAGTCAAGGTGCTTGGTAAACTCCCCCTTTATCAAACTGTAACTGGTTATAACATCACCCCAATCGTTGGCACACTTTCTCCTCCCTTTCATTTTGAAAAAGCAGATGAAGAAGTTGATGAAATTTTTGAGCTTCCTTTTGAGTTCATGTCGGATGTTAACAATTTTAAGCGGGAAAGTGTTATTTATGAAGGTGAAAAGCGAGAATTCTGGGCACTACAATATAATGATTACTACATTTGGGGCGCAACAGCTGCTATCTTAAGAGAGCTAGCCGGCCGTTTTGAAAAAGTTTAAATGAAACAAATATCGAACTTAAATTATGAAACAAGCGAGGAATTGAATGACCCGGGTCATTGCTATCAATCTATTACTGATCTTTCTCCCACTCATCATTTATGGGGCCTATATTATCATCCATAAAAAGCCTGAAGATAAAGAGGCTTTTTGGCAGCAAATCCCATTGAAAACCTTGTTCGCCATTGGTTTTCTATTCATGTTCATTTTTTATGTCACACAAATTACCTTTAACAGTGGTGTAAAAGATGGCATCTATCATCCACCCGTTGTGAAAGATGGCAAAGTCATTCCTGGATATATTGAGCCATTTAAAAAAGACAAATCAGATGAAAAACCGGGCTCTGCGAAAGAAAATAACAAGAAAGAGAAAAAAGATTTATCTGAAAAAGAAATTTAATGAAGAATGACGGTTTGCGAGAGCTCTTAAGTGGCTAAAATCATCGGAAATAAACTCAAAGAAGCTCACTGGTTAGAAACGGATGAGCTTAAACGGCTGTTTAACACCTTTCTCGAAAAAGGGGACGAGGTCAAAATCGTGGGTGGTGCACCTAGAAACCATCTATTGGGGAAAAGGGTTGAAGATATTGATCTCGCAACTGTTTTTACACCCGAAGAAATTATTTCAAAAGCGAAAAAGGCACAGATCAAATATTTCCCAACAGGGATTGATCATGGAACTGTCACGCTATTAATCAATGATACAACTTTTGAAATGACGTCTCTTAGAGAAGATGTCAAAACGGATGGTCGCCGCGCTGTTGTACAGTTTGGCAAAGATTGGACCGAAGATGCCCGGCGCCGAGATTTCACTATCAATGCGCTCTATGTCTTAAGCGATGGCACTATCGAAGATCCGCTTGGAACAGGGCTAAAAGATATAGAAACTCAAACTCTGCGTTTTATTGGCAGAGCAGAAGATCGCATCAAAGAAGATTTCCTTCGAAGCTTGAGATATTATCGCTTTGCTGCCTATTACACAAAGCCCCCTTATGACCCAGTAGCCATAAAAGCAACTGTGAAATTACGAGATGGTTTAAGGTCTCTTTCAGCAGAACGAATAAAATCTGAACTTTTTAAAATCCTCAGTGCTCCTCAGCCAATAGAGATTATAAGGGAGCTCTATCAAAATGGAATTCTCACATTACTTCTCGGAACAGCTCCAAATATCGGAACGTTCTTTAAGCTGCAAGAGTTACAAACAAGCTTAAACCATCAAACAATCCCTGCTTTAAGCCTAGCTGTTCTCGCCGCTTGGCATCAAGGAGATAGAGAACGCTTAACTGAGCGCTTCAAACTATCAAAAAATGAGGGGCGGCAAATAGAGCTAAAGCTACAAAGCAATAGAGAAAAAGAAATGCTGGTTACGTCACTGGATCATAAAAGCAGTGAGGGGAATTATCTCTATAATCACTATCTTCATCATTGTGGTAAAGAGGATTACATAACATTTTTAAAAGTGCTTTATGCCTCTGGAGATAGTCCTGTAGAGTTTGAAGCTCTGTCCCAAATAATAAAAAACTGTGAGCTTTATGAAAGCAAAGAACTGCCCGTTAGTGGAGCTGACTTGATTGATCTTGGTGTAAAGCCTGGTCCTGAACTTGGTGAGAAGCTAGAGCAATTAACAATAGAATGGCTAAAGTCAAACAGAGAGCGGTCAAAAGAAGAGTTACTAGCTTTAATGGTTCGCTAAAAATAACATAAGAAAATTTCTAAGAGGCTTTTGCTTTAGCCGTCGCATTGCTCACATCAATCACTTCACGAACAAAGCCAAGCAAACTCGCAGAAGTCATTTTTTCTGGATGAAATTGCGCAGACGTACCATAACGCCTAAGTTCATTTTCAGAGACAGCCCCCCCCACAAAAGACATGTTCCAAGTGCTAAACAAGCGCTCCGCAATTGGCTCAACCTCTAATAATACAATGTCTGAATGACGAGTATCTTTAGCAACTTTACAGAAAATTTTGGTAATGGCCTTCCGGTCGCCTTCAA
>JAEPQF010000097.1 GCA_017640685.1 Hyphomicrobiales bacterium | reverse complement strand
TACCAACATTACCACCTGATGGGCTGTAAATTGCTGTGTTCACTCCAACTACTTCACCTTTGAGGTTAAAAGCTGGGCCACCAGAGTTACCGCGGTTTACTGCCGCGTCAATTTGCAGGTAATCATAAGGGCTTTGACCAACAGGTCTGCCGTGAGCAGAGACAATGACGGCTGTCACAGTCCCACCCAAACCAAATGGGTTACCAACAGCCAGGACCCAATCACCTACACGAGCTTTTTCTTTGGCCATCGGAACAGCTTGGAATTTTCTTTTATCTTTAATTTTAAGAAGTGCTAAATCCGTTCTTGCATCAGAGCCAATAAGGCGTGCGTCAAGTCGCTCACCGCTAGCAAGAGTTACCTTGATTTCTGTTCCACCTTTAATCACGTGGTGGTTGGTAACAACATAACCGTCATCTGAAATGATAAAACCAGAACCTTGAGAATTTTGAGGTTGAGGTTGTTGCTGTTGACCAAAGCGTTTTTCAAAAAATTCTTTAAATGGAGAATTTTCAGGAAATTGTCTTTGTCCAAATCCTGGAGCCCGATCGCGTCGGTTAAACCTCTTATTATTTTGATTTTTAACCGTTTCAACTTTGCTTTTCACAAAAACGCTCACCACTGATGGGCTAACTTGTTCCACCAGGTCAGCAAAGCTTGCTGGTGCGTTTGCATAAGGTTTTACACTTGTTGAAACCGCTTTTTTAATTTCTGCGGATGCAGGGTTGTTTTTCAGTATTAAACCACCAGTTGCGGCGGCAACACCTGCAAGGCCTAAAGCTGCTGCTGCGAAGACCTTACGGCTTGATGATTTTTTTTGCACAGTATTTAAGTTTGTCAAATTGCTTCTCCGTAGGTTCGGTAAAGTCATAGAAATGCTTTTTTGTTTGTGGCATTACTTTTAATCATTAATCTTTTGCCAACATCAGCATTTCGCTTAGCCTTGATATAAGGATTTAATCATGGCGTGATGTGGTCTTGAAAATTAAATATATGTAATGTTTTGGTTATTTTTAGTTTTTTATTGATTTATCAATGTTTTTTTCAATATCAAGCCACGTATATTTTGTTCACTATAGGCTATTTTAATGTGATTTGGAATGTTCTGAAGGGGGTTTGGAGAGAGAATCGAAAAAGGCTCCCAATAAGAGAGCCTTTTTTAGAATTATGATAAATTTTAAGTGATTATGATCTCTTAATGCGCAAATCTTATTCAGATTAAGCATAAAATTTAAAGCAGATCAGTTAGTTTAAGCACTTTAATTGGAGATTAACTAATTTTACTCCATGTGCCATCATTTGCCCGACATGCTGTTCCTTTAAGAATTTCTGGCTCACCATTGATGTAAATTGTGTGAGTATATTCACGGCAATTTCGCCCTTGATCCTGATAAGGTGGTTTTGGAACAACAACGCCTCTTCGACCGGTATCAGGGTTGTTCCATGGGACTGCTTTGCCTGAATGGCCTGTCTCAAGAGCTCTATATTCGGCTTCGGCAGCTCTGCGGCGATCATTTTCATCTAATGATTTGCCGATTTCACTACCAACAACCCCACCGATAACGGCGCCAGCAACTGTTGCGAGTACGCGGCCACTTCCCTTACCAACTTGATTACCAAGAATACCACCAGCCAGAGCACCAATGACGGTGCCGCTATCTTGCTTGTTAAAACTGCCTGAACAGGCACCTAAAACGAATGATGTGAAAGTTATGGCAGCAATTGCTTTAATGTTCATTTTGAATATCTTTCATCTAATGCCATCTATTTATTTCTTAACTTTGCTTTTAACATGAACAAGACCATTAAAAAATGTCATGGGTTTGTTTAGTTGTGAGTAAGTTGTATAGATTTGCTTAAATTTAAGACACACTTCAACGGCGAGAATCTGACGAAAATTGGGCGGGAAATCAAGAACTGGCGGGAAGTTGCAATTTTATCTGTAATCCACCAAGGTCTGAATGTGTTAAATCGAATTTTCCTCCATATAAATCAACAAGATCGCTCACAATAGATAAACCAAGACCTGAACCTGGTTTTGTTTCATCCAATCTTTTGCCCCGCTCTTTTACCTGACTAAGCTCTTTATCGCTTAGCCCAGGCCCATCATCTTCAATGGCAATATTGAGGAAAACTTCCCCCATTTTGTTTGATTCTATTATAACTTTAGCGGACACTTTGCTTGTGGCCCATTTAAACGCATTATCTAATAGATTACCGACTATTTCTTCAAAATCCTGTTTCTCTCCAGCAAAACGAGCTGTTTCAGGGCACTGCAACTCAAAAGTGATCTCTTTATCTTGATAGATCCGCAAAAGGGCTCTTTCCAGAGATTGCATGATCGGTGAGATTTCAGTCAAGCTGCCCACAACACCAACCCTTGCTGCCATTCTAGCTCTATCTAGATGGTGACTTATTTGATTTTGCATAATTTCTGTTTGTTCAGCGACTTTTTCAGCTAATGGATCTGTTTTTCCTCTCACCTCATTATTCATCACACTTAATGGTGTTTTTAGAGCATGAGCCAAATTGCCGACATGGGTTCTTGCGCGCTCAATAATGTTCATATTGCTTTTGATGAGATTATTGATTTCAAATTGAAGAGGTGCAATTTCAGCGGGAAAGTCACCTTCTAAGCGATCTGTTTTACCAGCGCGAATGGCGGTTAAACCATTTTCGACCACTTTTAGTGGCTGTAAACCAAGGCGGACTTGTAAAAAGGTGGAGGCAATTAAGCCTGCACCCAAAATTAAAAAAGTGATTGTAAGCATTGAAGCAAAATCAATGACATCATCTTGGACTTCGCTACTATCGCCAGTGACGATGTAATCATAGCTTTGTGGTTTTTCGTCAGTACCTAAAGTGATTGAGCGAGTTAAAACTCTTAGCTTTCTATCAGTTTCATATTTGATGTAGTACTTTATCGTTCCATCGTCTGTTCTGATTAGGTTTTCTTTTTTGCTTAAGTTTAATGTTTCATCGCCAAGGGATATTGAGGAAAAGACCGGCAAGTTTTTATTTTTGACAGGGCGAATTTGCCAATACCAACCAGAATTAGGGAGTGTGAAAGCAAAACCGCCAAACTGCTTTGGTTTGGTTGGTGCTTCATAATTTTCTTGTAAACTGCTTTCAATAAGCAAAGAAAGATTAGCTTTCAACCGTTCATCAAAATTGGCTTCAATTGTTCCTCGATAAACAGAGATCAATTGATATGCAGCCAGCGGCAGAATGATAAGAGCTAGAGCAGTTGAGGTGATGAATAGTCTAAATGCAAGTGAGTTAAACTTCATTTTCATTCGTGGATAGACAATATCCAAGACCCCTCACTGTTTTAATTAAATCTGATGGAATTTTTTTGCGCAACCTTCCAACGAAGACTTCAATGGTATTTGAGTCTCTATCAAAATCTTGATCGTAGAGATGTTCGACAAGTTCTGTGCGGGAAATCACCTTATCTTTATGATGCACAAGATAAGCCAGGAGACGGAATTCATGTGATGTGAGTTTTATTAAAGTGCCATCAACAGTGACTTTGGCCGCTTTGGTATCTAGGCGAAGATTTCCGACCTCGATTTCATTTGTTGCGTGACCAGTTGAACGCCTAAGCAGAGCTCTTACCCTTGCGAGGACTTCTTCCATATGAAATGGTTTCGAGACATAGTCATCAGCGCCGGCGTCCATACCGGCAACTTTGTCACTCCATCTATCTCTTGCTGTTAAAATGAGCACAGGCATTTTTTTATCTGCGCGGCGCCAGTTTTCAAGCACTGAGATGCCATCCATAGTAGGAAGACCGATATCTAAAATGACAGCATCGTAAGGTTCGGTTTCGCCGAGAAAATGTCCGTCTTCACCGTCATGTGCTGTATCAACAACATAGCCAGCCTCTTCCAAAGCTGTTGCGATTTGCCGGTTTAGGTCTTTATCATCTTCGACTACTAGTAGGCGCACATTTTCCCCCAATTCATTTAACGTCTAAACAGATTTAGAACTATAAACTAGTTTTATATTTCTGTTTAGCATATTGACAAATCTGGGCAAAATTAAAAGTTAGATGTTCATTGAGCAATTTCCTGATCATTTCCGATCAGTTCTTCTTTGAACAGACATGGTGTGCTCGAAATAGTTCCCTGGTTGATAATTCGTGTTGTTTTTCGAGCTCTCTTTTTTTCGTGAGAATAAATGAGGAGCGAGGGTAGAGAGTATTATGGATAGCAACCAAAGTTTTATAGTCATAGTGTTATGCTTCCTCTTGTATTTTAATTTGCGGCTTTTAAATTTTCATTTCCATTGATCTGCGAGTTAAAGTTGTGGTTGCTCTAGCTCGCCCATAAAGCGCCATTGATGTTCCTGTTACACCGCCAATGATTTGAATGAGTTTTGCGACTGTGTCTCCAAATTGGTGAACGAGTTCAGCTGAAATATCGAGACCAATAAAGGGACCAATGATGGGAAGGATTGTTGCTAGAGCCGTGACGATGGTTCCCCATACGGTTAATGATTCTCCCCACCATTTTTTTTCATTATATTTTTCAGTTATTTCCATTGTTCTTCTGACCTTTCTCTTCTGAGGAATGTAATTTTCTGGAGGATAGTTTTTATCTGAGAGATACTTTTGGGAGACTTGTTCTGTTTGTCTCAATCTATTCAGCCAACCTTTGCCGAAGATATGAAACTGCTTGAGTTGTTTGTAATGCGCTTCGCGAAACTCAATGAAACTCTTTAATATATTTGCAAGGGGGGCTTGATTGGTTCGCCCGATGGTTTCTGGGCCCACTTCCCCATCTATCTCGGCACCAATAGTTGATTGCAACAATTTCACAGCTCTAATTAGGCCATGGTTGACAGCAGCATCAAACAGAGCAATTGCAATGGGAAACGCGAAATATTGACACCCCGCTTTTCTCCAATATAGTTCTTGATAAATTAGGGCTATTTCTTCAGGGTTCAAATTTTTTAAAGCTTCTATTTCACTTCTCTTATTTTCGACCCGTAAATTCTCAGTCAGCACCCCTTCTCGCTTGGCTTTTTGATAAGTGTTTAAAGTTATACCTTTATATGTTGGCCCGCCTTTATCATCTTTATGGTTGGACCAACCTCCTTCTACTTTTAAGACGTGTTCGAGAGCGATTTGGAACCGTGTTCTTGGAAATTCCTTTTTTGCAGAACCTTCTATTATCTGGTCTGTTTTGATCTCTTCAAGTGGCCAACGGAGGTCTATCAGCTGATTTTTATTAAAAGTTGCAATTGAAACTTTATTGCTTTGATTACCTGAAAGCAGTTGAATGTGATCTTTTGATGCAGAAATGAGAAAACCGACATGGCCAAATATCTCGTTGTTGCCTCGTTTAAGAATAGCAACCGCGCCTAACTTTTCTTCTCTTAGTTTTTTGTCCCCAATTTAAATAGGACCTTGCCATTAAGCTTTTCGTACTTTTAACCTTAGCGCGCTCAAGCATTGCGCCAATGAATGCCGCACACCAGGGTGTTTCATCCTTTTCTATTTCTGGATGATTAACTTCTTTGAAATAATTTAATATCGTTGGATTTTCTGCATATTTACCGCTTTCGCTTACTTCAAGTTCTCTAAAAGCAAATTGAAGCCACAGAGGAATGTTTGCTTGTTCGTTAGCCACCATGTTGATCTCTTAATCTTTAGATTTCGGTTTTGTTGCGCTGAAAACAACCCATAAACGATGCAAGCCAATCAAGAGGCCCACAAGGAGTGAGAGAGTTGTTAGCACACCATTTAATTCATTCAGCCATGCGCCCCAGGCTGGTGCTGCAATTAGACTGCTTGCAATCACACTATCTTGTACTGTTGCTGTTGGGTGGTAGTGGTGGTTACCAAATGGCATTCTTGTTTCCTTATTTTTGGATTGTTAAAACCGCAATGTTGTTCGTTTTGGGAATTATAAATTTGTGATGGTTGCTTCTCCTGAAGATCCTCGGCCGTATATTTCTGATAATTGATATATGCGCACAGTGTAGCTTGACTGTGCGGCTCCCCAATCAGCGATTTGGTCTGTTTCTGAATAAGTCACACTGGTCGTTGTTGATTGAAGTGTACGTATGACACTCCCACCATCCATCACATCAATCTCGTAACTTTCAGTCTCTTCTCCCAATGGAATTTCATTAAGCTCCCAGCTATCTCCACCGCTCCTGCTTCTGCGTATCCAACTAATGAGCAGATCACCATTGTTGTAGTTTCCTTTAATATGCACAGGACTAAACGGCTTTAAGCCTCTTTTGGTGAAGGTTGGTGTTTCTGTTTGGAAAGAAGGGTGCCCTAGTGTGTATTGGGCTGGGCCATATCGCCAATTTAAGTTTAATCCTACTTCTTCCAGAGTTAAATTTGGTTGGGCTACAGCTTCATCAATTAAAATAAAATGAGCACCTGTACTTGCGGGTTGCGCCAAGGCATCTTCTGTTCCACCTTGCGCTCTTAAGAAACCAGATAATTCATAAAGATTTTCTCCGATAAGATTGGCATTTAAAAATTGAATGATTTCCCACAGACCATTATCATGTTCGATCGCGGCTAAATTACTGCCCGCAAAAAGCACATTCTGTTCAATAGATGAAAGTTCACCAAAATCCATTTGAACCTGCAGAGTGTTTCCATAATCCCATCGCCCAACTGGCCCATTGTTAAACACAGATTGAGTTGTTCCCATTCTAGCCGGGGCATTTAAAAGTGTGTTTAGTTGGTATCCGTCTTCACCAGGTGATGTGTAGAGAGCAACGCTGCCTGGCCATGGTTTTTGTTGTGCGCCTACATAAGGTTGGTGGGCAACATGCTCTTCTCTCAATAATGGAAAGTCATAAAACTTCACTTTTGAGGGGCCATAGAGTGTTGGTAGTGTATTGGTTGGGAGTGTTGCTGAATTTATTGTTTCATCATAAACATTCAAGTCGATTGACTTTGAAAGCACTGCTCTTGAGGCTTGGTCGTTAATTTCAGTAATTCTAAGATTTTTAGTATTACCATTTAAATTTAATGAAATGCTATCCGTGGGTTCTAATGCCATCATACTTGGAGGAAGGGCAAAATTGCCCTCTTCTCGGCTTGCCCAGCTTTCATGTACCCATTTATTTGCAAGCGATTGCACTAAGTCTGGGTCCATCACAATTGGCAAATCAGCTGTTGCCACACGGTTTGTTTTTCCAACGGTTTGCTGACCTTCTAAGGTGCGGTTTTTATAATCTTGCTTGCCATCAATGAAGGTAATTTTAGCTGACCTTGGTAGCTCACTTTCTTGCGCTCTTGTTAGTTCAAAGAGAGGGCTTTCTTTTTTTACTTCAACGAGTTGATCTGGCGTGAGCTCTAGATTGGTTTCACTTTTTGATCTATGGCGAAATTTAATTTGCCCTTCACTTTCAAAACTATCAAAGAAATGGGCAAGTTCTAAGGGTTGCAGCGCATCTCTTGCTGGCATGATGCGATCAATGACATAGCCCGTTATGATGCCATCAAGTTCAGGTATATCAAATTTTGTGAATTGGTAATCTTGTAAGATTTGATTGACTAAAGAGCTTAGAGCGATGTTGCCTGTTCGCCCTGTCAGCCAATGGCCTTTCAACCAGTTTTCACCATCACCCCAGATTTCTGTGTTGGCCGGAAACGCTGGAAATGGTCGCGCATCCCATGTGTAGATATAAATTCTTTCATGATCGACCATGCGCCCTTGATATTGGCTTGATTGAGGGTTGTTTGTCTCATCAAAAGTTTCAGAATTGGGTGTAAAAAATTGATTGATCTCTTTGCCACAAGGCATCTTCTCTATCTTCAATGAGTTCGCCATCTAGTTCCTGGCGCCCTAACCTTGTGCCACCATATTTCTCTTCAATTGTTTTTAAAAAGCTTGAAGATAGGTTTGCTTTATTGTCACTTGTTTTTGACTTGGCAATTACAGTTTTTTCATTTGCTATAATTGTTTTTAAGAGAGCTGTTGCCCGCGGCGTTGTTGTTACCACTTGGCGCGGGGCCTCTCCTAATCTTAATGCAAATTGCAGCATATCCCATGTCTCTTCAGCGTAAGGCCATTTGCAAATTTCGTCGCACCAGGCAGCCATGAATTGTGGTCCTCTTAAACTTTCAGGATCTTCAGACGAATAGATTTCAGCAATAGAGCCATTGGGCCAAGTTATTCTTCGCTTTGAGGGCTCAAAGGAGGGACGCTCATTCGGTCTGTGAATTTCTAAAAGCCCTGAGACACCTTCAATCATAGTTCTTCTTACGTCTCCTAGAGTTTCACCAATCAACGCTATTCTTTTGGCTGGCTTTTTTGCTATTGGTTCTAGCCCCAGCGCCATTGCTCTCACCCATTCTGCGCCAGCTCTTGTTTTTCCAGCCCCCCTGCCTCCTAAAAGTAACCAGATGTTCCAAGCTTGCTCTCCCTCTTTTATGTGATTGGGTGGAAGCTGATCATCTCTTGCCCAAATTTGCCAATCATATTGAAGCGCTTCTAGTTCTTCCAATGATAGGTGGTTTAGAAAATTGCTTAACTCTTCTGTTTTTTGCTCAGAGCCCTTGAATGAGTTTTTCAAGGCTTGTCGCAATTTCTCGGCGTTTTGCGTCCTCATCGGCTTTATTGATTGTGAGATGTTTTTGACCACCTTTTTGACTTGAGGATTGAGAGGAGGTTTTCATTTCTTTTAGTTTTTCATAAGTTCTTACTAAAGAAGAAAGTGTGCGTGCGTCTTTGTCATGATCAGCCTCACTTTCTATGGTGCGTTTTTGAATGCGCTGCATTAAATCCATTGTTATAAATTCCAATGCGTCTTGAAGGGTTTCAGTTGGTTTTCTTTTCTCTGTTTCTGAAGTTGCAAGAATTGTTGATTTCTCAATTGCCGAATGTTCGTTTGAGTTTTCTTTTCTTTTTTGTTTTGTGCGAAGCGGCCAATTATTTTCTTTTGCGTGTTTATAAAGCTCTGTTTGTTTAATTTTATAATCATGACAAATTTGCTTAACCGTTTGGGTGCCCTCTTCATAAGCCGTTTGAATTTTTGACCACTTTCCATTTTCCTTTTGAGCTTTTTGTTTCAATTGTTTGTTGGCCCTTTTCTTTTTATTTGAAACGTTAGGCATAAAAAAACCAGCTCAAACTCTCAACTATGAGATATTGGCTGGTTGGTATTTGTTATTTGATGCGTTGCTGCTGTTTAAGCATTGTGATTGTCGCACTTTTCTGACTGTACCTAATTTATAACTCAGGACCGGGACGCCGTCAATATATAAATTCCTAAAATGTGATTTTTTTCCTATTTTTTAAAATTAGCAAACAAATTAGGGGCGAAGTATTTCTCATCAATATCATCACCTACCTCTTCTTCACTACGAGCCCAACCGCGCACAGAAACGCCTGATTGATGGACTGTTTCTGGATCTTTGGAGACTAATGGGTGCCACCAATAAAGGGATTTGCCTTCATTCAATAATCGATAAGCGCATGTTGGGGGGAGCCAGTCTGCCGTTTTTAAAAGCTCTAAAGTCACTTTAGAGCATGTAGGAACGATATCATGTCTTGTTTTGTATGACTTACAACGGCAAGCACCAATATCTAGTAATTTACAGGCAATTTTGGTGAATATTCGCTCTTCAGTTTCTTCATCTTCCAACTGAATAAGACAACAGGCTCCGCACCCATCGCAAAGAGCTTCCCATTCTTCATTATTCATTTCTGAAAGGGATTTATGTTGCCAAAAATTGTCTTCCATTGCAGGAACACCTTGTTTTTTCTTAAACTTGCCAAAATTATTGTTTTCATCATCTAAATTGGCTTTTCTCAGGTGTAAAACCTCAGATTGCTGTCATCAACTGATTGAGTTTTTATCGCCAGAATGCCATATTCAGTAGTTAAACTAACCATAGATTTATGGGGAAGAAAAGCTGTGCCTGAATGGATGTTTAAAAAGGGAGAGCGCCAGCACTCTATTAATTTACTTGCACTCGATTCCAAATTGGACTCGGGGGTTTTTGGTATTTGGCAAGTTTTTAAAAATATTTGGAAGTCTTACACCAGCTTTTTCTCTCGTTTTCATCTTACTGGATATCGCAAGCTTCTCAATGAGGCCTTATCTGAAGGGTTTAATTTAGGCGTTGCAGGCATGGTTTTAATGGCTGCGCTTTGTATTCCCTCTGTTCGCATTATTGAAAAAGGGGATTGGTTAGCGCGCGGTGAACTTAGTGTTACGTTTCTTGACAGATATGGCAATGAAATAGGCCACAGGGGGATTTTACATGATGCTTCTGTTCCTGTTGATGAACTACCTGACCATTTCGTAAAAGCGGTTTTAGCAACAGAAGATCGGCGTTTTTTCACTCACTTTGGTATTGATATTTTTGGAACGCTTCGGGCGATTGTTGAAAATGCGCGGGCCAATGGAGTTGTGCAAGGGGGTAGTTCACTTTCGCAGCAATTGGCCAAGCTCTTGTTCCTTTCTTCAGAGAGAACCATTGACCGTAAAATTAAAGAGGCCTTTCTCGCCCTTTGGCTTGAAAATCACTATGAAAAGAAAGAAATTCTAAGGCTTTATCTAGACCGGGCTTATATGGGGGGCGGTGCGCACGGTGTCGAAGCTGCAGCTCAGCTTTATTTTGGCAAATCTGCCCGCGAAGTTACTTTAGCAGAAGCGGCTATGATGGCCGGGATGTTTAAAGCACCCACGCGCTACTCACCACATGCGAATTTGCCTGCTGCTCGTGCACGAGCTAATGAAGTGCTTGATAATATGGTGGAAGCTGGCTTCATGACTGATGGTCAAGTTCATGGTGCGAGGCTTAACCCGGCCATTCCTGTGTCTCAAGCTGATAATTTAAATAGTCCAGAACACTTTCTTGATTGGGCCTTTGATGAGGTGCAGCGCTTAACAGCAAAGAAGGGAGAACTTTCTCTCACTGTTCAAACAACTGTAGATATGGAATTGCAGCAATATGCGGTTGAGGCAGTTTCAAATGTTCTTTTGCCAAACAGGAAAATCAAACGAGTTTCTGAAGCGGCGCTTGTTTCTATGACAACTGATGGGGCTGTTCGCTCTATGGTTGGTGGTAATGATTATGGTGAAAGTCAATTTAACAGAGCTGTGAATGCGAAGCGGCAACCTGGTTCTACTTTTAAGCCTTATGTTTATCTAACAGCCATTCAAGCAGGGTTTAAACCCAATAGCCGTGTGGTTGATTATCCGGTCGTTTGTAATCGATGGTCGCCTAAAAACTACAACCGCAGATATCGCGGCGCAGTTAGTCTTGAGCTGGCTCTTGCTAAGTCGATTAATACCATTCCGGTTTGGCTTGCGAAAAAGGTTGGACATAAAAAAGTTGTCGAAAATACTGTAAAACTTGGTCTTAGAGGTGTTCGGCCCAATTGTACGATGCCGATTGGTACAGCTGAATTATCTTTGTTGGAACACACTGGTGGATATGCCACATTTGCTAATGGCGGCAAAAAAGTGCGCCCCTTTGCCATTGTTGAGATCAGAACAGATCAGGGTAAAGTTGTTTATTCTCGCGATAAAGACGAACCCAAGGGCCAGGAACAAATTTTTGATGTAAAACACATTGCGATGCTTAACCAAATGCTTGGGAAAGTGGTGACCGGTGGTACGGGACGGCGCGCTAATTTAGACTTTACCGTATCTGCTGGTAAAACAGGTACCGGTCAGGGCTATAAGGATGCATTTTTCCTTGGATTTACCGGAAAGTTCGTTACTGGCGTTTGGTTTGGTAATGACAATAGCCGACCAACTAACCGGGTTACAGGGGGTAGTTTACCAACCCAGGCTTGG
Source organism: Hyphomicrobiales bacterium (assembly GCA_017640685.1). Lineage (GTDB taxonomy): Bacteria > Pseudomonadota > Alphaproteobacteria > Rhizobiales > HXMU1428-3 > HXMU1428-3. Next base: position 1,272 of record JAEPQF010000097.1, on the reverse strand, counting down.
CACGATTATATGGCTAAAGCGCATCGCTCTATGAATATTCCTGAAATTCCTGGATTGCCGCTTCATCCCGTGCAAGTGGCTGAACGCAAGCGATTGGCTTATTTACGCGCGAATAACCCTGAAGCGAATTTTGATGACACAAAAGATGAGCGGATGCCCAAACGAACCTTTAAATTACTGGGATCGATTGGAACGCTTTTGCAAAAAGCAAAGGATAATTTTGGCTCAATCGCCCCACCGAAGAAAGAGCGGGCCAAGCAACAGGCTAAAGTTGAAATAAAGGGCAGTCCCCTTCCTCCAAATAAGAAACAAAATTAATCTGCCGGACGACATGCAATGTTATTTTTCATTAGATTTGTGACCTATATTTTCATGGCCATATTAATTGGTTTTGGTCTCACGGCGCTTTCTTTGAGCACCGGCTCAGGTTTGGCGGCTAAAAGAATTGCTGGCTGGAAAAGCTGGAAGGATGCTGGACATTTAAATGCTGACCCTTACACCCGGGCTTACATCGCAAAGACAGGACAATTGCCGCTCCCCCCAAACATTGCACAAACATACTACGCTCTTTATGACAATGCTCACAGGCGCTTACACACCAGTTGTACTTATGTTGTTGAGAGTTCGCCGATTGATGCGAAATGGTGGACTTTAGCTGCTTATGATCATAAAGGAAAAGTTTTTAAAAACGATATCAATCGCTACAGCTTTAATGCTGGCAGTTCTATGATCAATTTTGATGGTGGATTCCGAATTTACTTATCTCAGACAGTGCAACCAGCAAATTGGCTTCCTCTTGGAGACCAGGGGCCTTTTGTTTTGGTGCTTCGTCTTTATCGAAAACAATTGAGTGAAGCACAAATTAAAAATGATGGTGATGTGGCACTGCCATTAATAAAACGGGTATCCTGCTAATGAACATTCGGCACATTTTATGGGGCGCTGCTACCGTTATTCTCGCGCTTATTATTCATTTTTGCGCCGTACTTGCTATTCCGTTAGTTTCTGAAAATGATGCATGGAAGCGTTTGCAAAACTTTACCAAAGTCAATGAAATGCTGATTGTGAATTCAGTGACTGAGGCTAACCGCCTTTGGGCTTTTCATGCGCCAGATATGAACTTTGCGATTTGCCGTTATGATGTAACGAGAGGGCCTGTTCAAGTTGATTTTGAGCTTTTACGTGGATATTGGTCTGTTGCTCTTTATGACCCTGATGGCAAGAATTTTTATGCGGCGGATGGGTTTGACTTTGTGCGCCAGGAGACCAGTC
>JAEPQF010000096.1:5192-13128 GCA_017640685.1 Hyphomicrobiales bacterium | reverse complement strand
GCGCCCAATTCGTACATTTTCTATTAGGACCAGCAACTGTTGCCCTTGCAATCCCTCTTACCAACAATTTGAAAAAGTCAAAAAATCAGCGACTGCCATTTCAATTAGTATATTTACAGGGTCTTTAACGGCTATGTTGTCAGCGTTGATAATTGGAAAACTGCTCAACGCGTCTAACACAACGCTTATTTCACTCGCACCCAAATCAACAACAACGCCAATAGCCATGGGCATTACGGAGCAATTAGGTGGCTTACCATCACTCACAGCAATATTAGTCATTGTAACAGGAATTTTTGGGGCAATGGTTGGTCCACTCATTTTAAATTTTCTTGGAATTAAAAACAAAAAAGCAAGAGGTCTTGCCATTGGAACAGCCAGCCATGGAATAGGCACAGCAAGAGCTTATCAAATCAATAAAACGGCTGGCACATTTGCTGGCCTTGCTATGGGAATAAATGCTCTCGCAACAGCATTACTCCTACCACTCATTTGGAATTGGTTATTTTAAATCGCCAATTGATAATAATTAGATTTAGCATCAACTTTAAACTGATCACGACCATTTTCTTTAGCATCATACATAGCCATATCAACAAGCTTGATAAAAGAAGACATATCGGCATCGAATTTTGGGTAAATTGTAGCCGCCCCAATACTGACAGTCGTGGTTAAACCACCAATATCTGTTTTCATTTTCAAATTTCTAACAGCGGTCATTAAACGTTCTAAAGCATGATATAAATCTCGCTTTTCACAGCCTGGCAAAATGATCAAAAATTCCTCACCACCCCAACGACTAACAACATCAAAAGTACGAAGAGAACCAAGAAGGATTTCAGAGATCTTTTGTAAAACTTGGTCTCCAATACAATGACCAAAACTATCATTAATCCGTTTGAAATGATCAATATCAACCATTGCAACAGAAAGAGGCGTCCCTTTCCTGATGGCATAATCCCATTCACGTTCAAGAAGGTTTTGCCCACCTGCTCTGTTCCAGAGCCGTGTTAAAGGATCAATCAATGCAGCCCGTTCAGCTTCTTTCAAATCATGAATTAAATTATGATGCGCTTCAGTAAGAGCAATATTATTCAATTCAGATTGAACCATCGCAGCCAAATCACTCAAAAGCATAATCTGATCATCAGTCATATCTCTTGGCGTTTGATCAATAGCGCATAAGCTACCAATGCGAAAATTATCACCGATCGTTAAAGGGCAACCAGCATAAAATCGAATTTTAGGATCACTAGTCACTAAAGGATTGTCGCAAAATCTCTCATCTTTCAAAGCATCACGAACAACCAGGGGTTCATCTTGAAGAATGGTATGACCACAAAAAGAAACTTTTCGGCTAGTTTCAGAAACATCTAATCCTTGAATAGATTTAAACCACTGGCGATCACTATCAAGCAGCGAAATCGCAGCAATAGGAACATCAAGTGCCTGACAAACAATGCGTGTAATTCGATCAAAACGTTCTTCAACTGGCGTTTCCAAGATATGTAATTTTCTTAAAAACTCTAAGCGCTTTTCTTCATTAATCGGATTAATTGGCTCAATCATATTAATGTCCCCGAAACAAACTGATAAATTATATTTAATTAACTATAACAACCACATATGAACTTAGGATTCCTAAATATAGTTAATAGTCAGTTTACGCATTTTTTCTGAAAATATCAAAATTAAGAAAAGCGGCTACGCTCACCCATAATAAATAAGGCATAAAAAGATAAGACGCGATAGGAACAATTGGGTAGGCCAAAATGATAAATAACAATATGACGATCCATAATATAAGAATATCAATGAACCCTAAAAACATACGCTTGCGGCCAAAGAAAATATATGACCACGCCATGTTTAATATGAGTTGTAACCCCCAAAGAAAAAGAAGAACTTTAGAGCCATGTTCCTCCCAAATAAACCATCCAGCAAACGCTATAAAAATATAAAGAATGCTCCAAACAACGGGAAACATCCAATTAGGCGGCGTCCAGCTTGGTTTATTTAAAGAGGCATACCACTCACCAGGCTTAAACAAACTCCCCGTAGATGCGGCAGCCAAAACAAGCACAACAAAAATGAATAATGAAAGATATTCCATGAAAATTTCCCATCCAAATTATCATTAAACTTGAGAGTAAAGCTTACATGATAATTTTAAGATGATTAAATTTTCATCCATTTAAAATTTTATCTGTTAAACCGGCAAAAATAATCATAGTAACAAGAGAAGCCAACGCCGTAAGTGACAATACTGAAACTCCAGAAAGACCAGCCCCCACACTACAACCAACAGCTAAAACCCCACCAAATCCCATTAAAATCGCACCAAATAGATAACGAACAAAACCGCTCTCTTTAGTAAAGAAAGCAAATTTAAATTCCTGGCTAATCAAAGCTGCTAGAAGAGAGCCAGCAAAAACCCCACCAATCATCCCTATTTCAAAACCTGGTTTTAAAGGACTAAGCGCTAAAGAGGCCCGAAAAACTTCAACTGAAGGAGCAATAAAACTAATTGACTGCACAGGAATAATATCAAACGAAACAGAAGCATGAAGCCCAGTTAAAACCCATCCCAAAATGACCGCAACACCAACACCAATTCCAGTAAAATATTGCCAAAAACGTAACTTCGCTTTCACACTTAAGAACAAAGCAAAAAAGATAAGAATAAGACCAAAAACAATTCCCGTACCTTCAGGTAAAGAAAGCGATAGGTCCCGTGTTGAAGGTGAAACAGAGTACAAACTTGCAAGAAAAGAACGAGATGGTGCTAAAAACCCACGAATAGTTTGCTCAGCAACAATTGCTATAAGAACCCAACTAAACAAAGCGCGTAAATTCCCAGTTGCTGATAATATCAACAAACGACTGGCACAACCGCGTGCCAATATCATACCTATGCCAAAGATAGCACCACCTATTAAAGCACCAGAAAGAGAGCCAGCAGCATTTAAATAGTTAATTTTGGAAACATCTATCGATTGATTAAAAATCAGAAGCTGAGTGAGAAAAAAAGCAAATGAAAATGCCAACAACCAAATAGGAACCATATGTCCCTTTTGCCGTCTCCAAAATTCAATCACTGCAGATCTTAGACAAAAGCGACTTTTTTGAGCAAAAATACCAAACAAAGACCCAACAAATATACCGATATAAAAAGAAGAATAATCAGCTCCTAAAAATTCTGTCCAAGCCTCAAATTCATCAATCATCTAACAACCCAACCACAAAATAACAAAAAAAATCAAACCTTTTCAAACCATTAAAACACAGCCTTAATGATTATAAATCACAAAGCCAGGCTAAAAAGTTCAAAATAACGAAAAATGGGAAGTTAAATAGTTATATTAGAATAGTCAAATATTCAGTGATCTCTATCTATTTCAAAGAGAAATGGATAGCCATCACAGAAAACATCTTAATTTTCATCAGATAAACATAAAAACGATAAAAACCCAAAAGATAAAAGACTTCTAAGCATTCATACTATCAAAGAAGTCATTATTACCCTTCGTGCCCTTAAGCTTATCAATCAAGAACTCAATTCCATCCATTGGACCCATTGGGTTCAAGATCCGACGAAGCACATACATCTTCTTCAACTGCTCATCAGGCACAAGCAATTCTTCTTTTCGTGTACCAGATTTGGCAATATCAATCGCAGGGAACACCCGCTTATCAGCCACCTTACGGTCAAGAATAACTTCAGAGTTACCAGTCCCCTTAAATTCTTCAAAGATAACCTCATCCATCCGGCTACCAGTATCAATAAGTGCTGTTGCAATAATAGTAAGAGAGCCACCCTCTTCAATATTACGGGCTGCACCAAAAAACCGCTTTGGACGCTGAAGTGCATTTGAATCAACACCGCCCGTAAGAACCTTACCAGATGACGGAACAACAGTATTATAAGCGCGGCCAAGACGAGTAATAGAATCTAGCAAAATAACAACATCACGTTTGTGTTCGACAAGACGTTTTGCTTTTTCAATTACCATTTCAGAAACTTGCACGTGGCGTGATGGCGGCTCATCAAAAGTAGAAGACACAACTTCACCTTGAACAGAGCGTTGCATATCTGTCACTTCTTCAGGTCGTTCATCAATAAGAAGCACAATCACATAACATTCAGGATGGTTCGTCGTAATTGAATGAGCGATATTTTGTAAAAGAACCGTTTTACCTGTGCGAGGTGGTGCCACAATCAAAGCCCGCTGGCCTTTACCCATTGGAGAGACAATATCAATCACTCGTGCAGACATATCTTCGGTCGGCTCTTCAATTTCCATTCGTAACCACTCATTTGGATAGAGCGGTGTTAAATTATCAAAATGGATTTTATGTTTACCTTTGTCTGGCTCTTCAAAATTAATCTTGTTAACTTTCAAAAGAGCAAAATAACGCTCACCTTCTTTCGGGCTACGAATTTGCCCTTCAATCGTATCACCTGTGCGCAAACCAAAACGGCGAATTTGACTAGGGCTCACATAAATATCATCGGGTCCTGGCAAATAGTTCGCATCAGGTGATCTTAAAAATCCAAACCCATCCTGCAAAATCTCGACAACACCAGTGCCAATAATCTCAATATTATTAGAAGCAAGCTGTTTTAAAATCGCAAACATCAATTCTTGTTTGCGCATAGAACTTGCATTTTCAACTTCAACTTCTTCAGCAAAATTAAGTAGTTCAGTTGGTGTTTTGACTTTAAGGTCCTGGAGTTTCATTTGATCCATGGAAAGGACTCCGCAAGAAATTGAGAGTTTAAAAGGTGAGGATTTATAATTGCTGGAAAGTCACTTAAATCTGAAAACAAAAAACAGAAAAAAGCACAACGCCCATACTATTATATTTAATGAGAATTACGATAAGATCATTAATTTTTAGTTGACAAGACCATACCAAAATAAAGGCACTCAGAAAAGGGGCCATTCGAGTTAAATATCATTTATTTTGAGCTAATTAACCATTAAAACGGTTTAAAAATCACCAAAACCACAATAATGATCATCAGAACTGTTGGCACTTCATTAATGATTCGAAAAAATTTAGCTGATCGATCGGAACGGTCCTCTGCAAACTCACGGCGATATTTCGCAAGCATCATGTGAGCAATGGTGAGAAAAACCACCAAAAGTAATTTTGCGTGAAACCAAGGTTCACTTAAAAAACCTTGCAAATATCCGGTCAGCAACCCCGCGATCCAACTCACAATCATTGCTGGGTTCATAATATAGCGAAGCAACCGATATTCCATCACTTTAAGAGTCTCAGAAAGTTCAGAACTTCTCTTCGTCCCCGCATGATAAACATAAAGACGAGGCAGATACAAAAGCCCTGCCATCCATGAAATCACAGCAATAATATGAAGAACTTTGGTTAAATCAGCCCAAAAAGAAAGATCCATAATCAATTCTCAAACAATACTGAAACTTAAATGTCTATTTTATCGGCGAACCAATTTAATAAACTGCTCAACATGTTCAACCGGTGTAAACTGTTGAATACCATGCCCAAGATTAACAATAAAAGGACCACCAGACCAAGCTTCAAACACCATATCAACTTGGCGCTTCAAAGCATCCCCACCTGCCATCAAAGCCAAACTATCAACATTACCTTGAACTGTTACTTTTGATTGCAAATGATCACGCGCCCACTTTGGATCAATCGTCTCATCAATACTCACACCCTGCACATCAATCGCTTCAACATACCGAGTATAAAGAGGCCCTGCTCCCCGTGGAAATCCAATAATAGGAACATGCGGGTATTTAGCACGAAGAGCATCCACAATTCTAACCGTTGGTGCAATCACCCAGCGCTCAAATTGATCAACAGGTAAACTACCCGCCCAACTATCAAACAATTGCAGAACTTCAGCCCCAGCTTCAACTTGCCGAGATAAATAATCAATCGAAGCCTCAACTAAAATATCCATCAATTTTTGAAAAAATTCAGGATCTTCATAAGCGACAGTTCGAGCTGGCGCTTGATTAACTGTACCCTTGCCCGCAACCATATAAGTCGCAACTGTCCAAGGAGACCCACAAAAACCAATTAAAGTCGTCTCTTTAGGTAATCCAGCTCGAATGAGCTTCACAGTTTCAGCAATTGAGTTAAATTTCTCATCAACCTTGCCAAGGTCTAACTGTTTCAAATCTTCTAAATTGGTAATCGGGTTTAATCGAGGGCCTTCCCCCGTTTCAAATCTCACTTCTTGTCCAAGAGCGTCCGGCACTACCAGAATATCTGCAAACAAAATAGAAGCATCAAACCCGAACCGTCTTATCGGTTGTAATGTGACCTCACAAGCTAGCTCAGGATTATAGCAAAGCTTTAAAAAACTTCCTGCTTGTTCCCTTACTTTGCGATATTCATCCAAATATCGTCCAGCTTGCCTCATCATCCAAAGAGGAGGTTGCTCTAAAACCTCTCCTTGGAGAGCCTTTAGAAAAATTTTATCATCAAATTTTGTCATCATCACAATCTTACAGGTTTCGCAAACCCTGTTATCCGATGGGCAGCGCGACTTTTCAATATAAAAATAAAGAAATATTTTTTAAAAAATTGAAGTGGTTTTTATTATGAAGTGGATTGTGAATATTAAAATTTTTACCATCATTTTTCACAAATTCTTCACGCACCAAAATTTTTAAAATTCAAATTCACCTCAAATCAGTTAAAACGATATTCAAATAAGAAATTTTTTTAAGGGATTCAATATAATTAGATCAGAAAATAAAAGTGAATGATATGTGGCAAATAATGTGCAAAACTAGGAGAACAATACAGTCATAACTTCGATAAATCACAAAGCGTGCAAAACCCTTCAAAATTTAGCTAACAGCCGAAACTTTGTGGGAAACTTTTTGGATAAATGTGAACTTCGTGGGAATAAAATAAATGCCCCCAATCAGTGTGGGGATAACAAAAGACTTATCAACATATGTTAACAGGTAATCCAAAATTCTTCCATCTGCATCTGGTTTCAGACGCAACAGGTGAAACGCTAACAGCAATGTCAAAAGCTGTAACTGTTCAATATCCTGGCATCAGAGCCATAGAGCATATTCACCCTTTAGTGCGTACAAAAAGACAGTTAAACCGTGTTTGCCAGATCATTGAAGCACAGCCAGGCATTGTCCTTCACACCATAATCAATTCAGAATTATCTGCTGAGCTAGATAAGCTATGTAGCGAGTTAAACATCCCAAGCATTGCAATCCTCAATCCTATTTTGCAAGTTTTTGGCTCTTACTTAGGCGCACCATCAGAGCCAACTGTTGGCGGTCAGCACAGTTTAGATGCAGATTACTTTAATCGTATCGATGCTTTAAACTTCACTTTAATGCATGATGATGGTCAACTTCCTGAAAATTTGGATGATGCTGATATTTTACTCATCGGTATTAGCCGTACATCGAAAACACCAACGAGTATTTATCTAGCAAACAAAGGTTTTAAAACTTCAAATTTACCACTCGTGCCGGCTCTCCCTCTGCCTGAAAATTTAGAAAAACCCACAACAGCTTTTATCGTCGGATTGATCGCAAGCGCTGATAGAATTGCCCAGGTAAGACAAAACAGGGTGATAGAAATGGGTGATAGTGATTTAAGTGATTATGTTGATAGAGATACAATCGCTCAAGAAATCACATATACACGCCGACTATGCAGCCGACATGGATGGCCCATAATTGACGTCACAAGGCGATCAATTGAAGAAACAGCAGCAGCCGTTATTAAATTATATAGTGATAGAAACCGGTAATTGCTTATAAAATTTTTAAAAATACAAATAAATCAAGTGAGTAAATCTTATGTTTGAGCAACAAAAGACAAAATTCATATTAGCTTCAAATAGTAAAATAAGAGCAGAATTGCTAGAAAATACGGGTCTCTCTTTTGAGATTCAACC
>JAEPQF010000096.1:0-5182 GCA_017640685.1 Hyphomicrobiales bacterium | reverse complement strand
GATTCAACCTGCAAATATTGATGAAGCAGCCATTAGAGATATTTTTAAAACGGAAGAAATGGACCCAGCTGACATCGCTGAGGTATTAGCAGAAACAAAAGCAACCGAAATTTCTAAAAAGAATTCAGATGCCTTGATTATTGGCTGTGATCAAGTCCTTGCATTAGGCGATGAAATTTTCGAAAAACCTAAAAATAAAGAAGAGGCCCAAAACGCACTTTTCAAATTAAGAGGAAAAACTCACACGCTCATTTCCGCAGTAGTTCTTGTGAAAAATAATGAAGTGATCTGGCGCTACAGCGAAACTGCCAATCTAAAAATGCATGAATTTTCACCTGAGTTTTTAGGTCAATATATGGCGCTTTGCGGAGATAAGATATTAACTTCTGTTGGCGCTTATCAACTTGAAAGTTTTGGCATCCATCTTTTTGAAGAAATCAAAGGTGATTATTTTACAGTTCTTGGCTTCCCCATTTTAGCGCTCTTAAAATTCCTGCGAGAAAAAGGCTATACAAAATCATGACTACCAAAACTCTAGTGAACGCTAGACAAACTGCAAAGATAAACGCAGGTGTCATAGGCTGGCCGATCAAGCACTCACGCTCACCTTTAATTCATGGCCATTGGTTAAGAGAACATCAAATTGATGGGTCTTATGAAAAAATAGCAGTTGAGCCAACTGATCTTGAGAGCTTCATTAATAATTTAAAAACAAATAATTTATCCGGCCTTAATGTGACCGTGCCTCATAAAGAAATGGTTTTTAAATTCGCCGATCTCGTTACTGAGGATGCAAAATCAATTGGGGCAGCCAACACTCTTTGGTTTGAAAATGATAAATTAATTGCTGGAAATACAGATGGTTACGGGTTTATCACTCATCTAAAACTAAGCGCCTCAACGTGGGAAACAAACAAACCTGTTATGGTCTTAGGAGCTGGCGGTGCAGCTAGAGCAATTCTTTATGCTCTTTTAAATGAAGGCGTTCCAGAAATAAACTTAACAAACAGAACAAGAGAGCGCGCAGAAAATTTAGCCAAAGAATTTGGTCCTAAAATCAAAGTCGTTGAGTGGGAAGACAAAGAAAATCATCTTCAAAATTGTGGTCTGTTGGTTAATTCAACAAGCCTTGGCATGACGGGTAGTGCACCTCTTGAAATCAATATTAGTCCATTGCCGAAAAATGCCATTTGTTATGATATCGTCTATGCACCGCTAGAAACTCAGCTTTTAAAAGACGCAAAAAATTTAAGCCTCGGCACAGTTGATGGACTGGGCATGTTATTGCACCAAGCAGTACCAGGTTTTGAAAAATGGTTTGGTATCCGCCCTGAAGTGACAGAAGAATTGCGCCAAATAATTTTAAACGATTTAGCTTAAAAGGTTACATCAGATGTTAATCATAGGACTAACTGGCTCAATCGCTATGGGCAAATCCACCGTTGCCAAAATGCTTTTGAATAATGGTATACCCATGATCAGTGCTGACCAAATCGTTCATGACCTATATGAAAATGAAGCTGTGCCTTTAATCGAGCAAGCCTTTCCTGGTAGCACTGAAAACAATCAAGTAAACAGAGAAAAACTTCTCAAACTTATATTGAATGAAACTGATGGGTTTAAAAAATTAGAAAGTCTAATTCATCCACTGGTTCGGCAAAAAGAATGGGAGTTTATCAAGGAGCATAAAGATAAAGGAGCTGATCTAGTTGCCATAGAAATCCCACTTCTTTTTGAAACGGGAGCGGAAAAATTAATGGATAGTGTTTTGCTAGCAAGTGCCCCAGCTGAAGTTCAAAAACAAAGAGTTATGGCAAGACCAGGCATGACACAAGAAAAATTCAAAACATTACTAGATAAGCAAATGCCAGACTCTGAAAAAAGAAAAAAAGCAGACTTTATTGTTGATACATCCTGCTCTTTGGAAGAAACAGAAGAACAGCTCAAAGAAATTATTGTATCACTAAAAAACCAACAACCAACAGCCTATGATGCTTGGTTAAATAATACGGGTGATGTGACAGTTTCTCTTGAGAATCTAAAAACGCATAAATAAATTTAGCAAGCTATACGAAGAAGGAATTCAGCCCATTTCGGGCTGCAGGACATGGAAGAGCGTCAGCAAAGCTCGGTGCTTAGCACCGCATAGTGCGGTTGCTAGTGGGCAACCTGAAGCACATTTAAAATGTAGGCCTGCAGCTTCAGCTGCAGAATAGCCGTGAGATATAATAATGCGCGAAATTGTACTTGATACAGAAACAACAGGGTTTAATGCAGAAGGCGATGATAAAATCATCGAAATCGGCTGTGTTGAGTTAATCAATTACATCCCTTCAGGTGAAAACTATCACATCTATATTAATCCGAAACGTGATGTTCCAATAGAAGCTCAAAATGTGCATGGCATCACAACAGAATTTTTGAAAGACAAACCACTTTTTCGCGAAGTCGCTGACGGGTTTTTAGATTTCATTCAAGAAGACACACTCATCATTCACAATGCGTCATTTGACGTAGGCTTTCTAAATGCAGAACTAAAAAGAGTAAGACGCCCACTCATTGAAATGACCAGAGTGTTGGATACATTGGCTCTTGCTAGACGAAAACATCCAGCTGGGCCAAACAGTCTTGATGCCTTATGTCGGCGTTATAATATCGATAATTCAAACCGAACCTATCACGGCGCGTTGCTTGATAGTGAATTACTAGCTGAAGTTTATTTAGAATTAAGCGGCCAAAAACAAGCCAAACTTGAATTAGCCAGTGATAAAAAATCTAATGATGATCAAGCAATGATAATTGCGAGTGATAAAATCCAGAAAAGAGAAACAGAGCTTCCTACAAGACTATCAGATGAAGAAGCAACAGCGCACCAAGAGTTTCTCAGCACATTTAAAACCGAACCGCTTTGGAATAAATATTCTTAAAAAGCGTAGTTGCAGGTGGGCAAGCCCAAGCACCAACAAAAAAACCGCACCTCGTAGGCCCAAGCGCCTAAGCGCTTGGAATAGCCGTGAGAGATATTAAGCATTCCCAGTTTGGGCTTCAGTTTGTTTTCTTTGCTTATAAAGACCAGCAAAATCAATTGGGTCAAGCAACAATGGAGGGAAACCACCTTCATGTGTAATATCTGAAATGATACGACGCAAAAACGGGAATAGAATTGAAGGACAATTAATGAGCAATAATGGCTCAAGCGCATCGGCTGGTATATTTTTTACATTGAAAGCACCTGCATAAACAGCTTCTACAACATAGATGGTACCTTCATCATTTGTTGCATGGCCCTTTAATTCAATCGCACTTTCATAAACATCGTCTTCAAGTTTGTTAACACTCACATTCAGATCAATCTGAAGATTAGGATTTTCACCCGGCGCTTTTAAAGACTTTGGTGCTTTTGGACTTTCAAATGAAAAATCTTTTAAATATTGTCCAAGAACTTGAATACTTGGCTGTGCAGCTCCGCCATCAGCACCCGCACCATTTTGAGAACCATTTTGTTCTTCAGCCATCAGTTTGCACCTCTAAAAATTAAAATAATTGAAAAAAGACCAGAATGAGCGGCCCTAAAGCCTCCAGCTAACATGCGAGATAACTCTTGGCAAGAAACGAATGAGTATCAAACAAAGAAAGGAAAAAAATTTTTAGATTAAGTAAATTTAGTCTTTATTTAAAAAATTAGTTTTTGTTCCAAGGAGAGGACAAATGAGAGCTTCCTTTTGATTTCTTATCCTTTTTTGTATCAGCCTCAGTAAATTCCCCATCAATAATTGGGCCAGAGCCATCATCATAAAATTCATGAGTTGATTGAGAGTGAGTATCCCTAAAATCATTTTGAAAATGATCTGCACTCTCATTTGTAAACGAAGCGCCGTTTGCAAAAAATGTGGTGCGAGGCAAAATATATTTTTTAAAAACCGATTTCGCTAATGTTCGTCTAAAGGGGGGAATAAAAAGCAAAAAGCCAAAAATATCTGTAAAAAATCCAGGTGTTAGCAGCAAAGCACCAGCAATGGCTAAACAAATCCCATCAATCATTTCATCAACAGGGATTTTACCTTCTTGAATAAGAGATTGAGTACGAAATAGCACAGCCATGCCCTGATGACGCAATAACATAGAGCCAGCAATTGCTGTTAAAATAACAACCCCAAGAGTTGGCCATAAACCAATTAATGAGCCAATTTGCATAAAACCGATAATTTCAATAATCGGAACAAGCAAAAATAAAGCAAAAAAGACCAAACCCATCAAACGACAACCACAAAAAAACAAATCTCATCAGTGAAGAGAATTAAAGAGTTATAAATTATATATACCTAGATTTTAAATTTTAAAGTCTAGAGTAAGCTGATAATTTTTATAATCGAATCATAGTCATATATTTGCCAAAGCAAAGAATAATGATATGAAAGAACACAGTCTTTCTAAATATCACCATTATTTAACCCTTAAAGATGATCAAGAAAGTGATCTTTTTCGTTAAGTAATATAAAAGTGACAGAAGTTTCTAGCTCAAATTAGAATTGGGATATGGAAAAACGAATTATAAATCATATATCTTCTATCACATTCTAAAGACTTAATTAGAATGAAAAATCTGAATAAATAGACAAAGACTAAAATACGAAACGACCAAATTAGGGTACAGGCAACAAAATGGACAATAACGGCTTGGATATTGTTAGTGTAATATTTTTAGGAATAGCAGTGGTGATTTTTCTATATCTCCGCAGCATTCTAGGTAGCCGAACAGGCAATGAAAGACCCTATAACCCAGATAGCACTGATCAAACTCATTCAAAACGCGATGATAATGTTGTCTCTATGCCAACTCAGCACCGTGAAAACAGAGAACAAGCTCCAGAGCAGCCAGAAATTAATATTGACGAGCAAATCAGAAAATATGCTGAAGATGGAAGCGCTTTAAGCGATGGCTTACATGAAGTCGCAAAAGCTGACAGTAGTTTTGATCCTGAGCAATTTATGCAAGGTGCCGAGCGGGCTTATGAAATGATCATCACAGCGTTTTCTGAAGGTGACAAAAGAACTCTCAAAAAGCTACTTGCCAAAGACGTGCTATCAGGTTTTTCAGCCGCGATTGATGAACGTGAAAATCAAGGTCAAACAATGGCAACTCAATTCATCGGATTTGATAAAGTTGCAATGCTTGAAGCCG
>JAEPQF010000095.1:5287-13217 GCA_017640685.1 Hyphomicrobiales bacterium | reverse complement strand
GAGAGATCGTTTTTCATCAGCTTTTGCGTATAATTGAGGAAGCAAACAGGCCACAAAAAAAGCAACTCCATAATAACAGAATAATCTTTTTGTTTTAAATAGCAAAAACTTATCCTCGTGTTGATTGTTCGGTCTAATGAAGTTTAAAGCTTTCTTCCTAAATGTGAATTTAGGTTCCAGATGCTATTCCTCAGTGATCTTATTAGGCCTAGTAGTGAGCGTAGAACTTTCTTTGAGAGTTTATAGAGTGTTGCGGCGATTTCTATGAAGGGTGTGAGATAGATTTTGCGCAAGTTCACAGCTGAGCTTTTTTCTGATTTGTCTAGGCCGAATTCAAGTGCTTGGTCTGAATTAGAAATGTGTAATGAGCCAAAGAACCAATCCCAGATTGATAGCGCAGCGCCGAAATTTTTGTCATAATGTTCTTCAGCAATTGAGTGGTGAATTTGGTGTTGCGCGGGGGAGATGAAAATATGCTCGAGCCATGGCCAGTAACTAATGCTGATGTGAGAATGGCGCAAGTTGGAGCCCGTTACATGGAAAATAAAGACTAAAATATTTACACCGACCACTGTGTATAAACTGACGGCTTCTCCAAAAAGGAAAATAAAGCTAGAGATGACAATGCCTTGTGCAAACGCGCCTCTTGAAGCATAGAGCACGCCTTCTAATGGGTGAATGCGATAAACTGTGATAGGTGTGAGAGTTTCTGCTGAATGGTGGGTTTTATGAATGGCCCAAAGAAGCGGGATTTTATGCATCCAGCGATGAACGAGGTATTTTGTAAAATCGTCTATTAGAAACATTGAGACAGTAAAGAGTGAAATGATGATTGCTTTGTTTACATCACTAAACTGTCCGGCACTAATGAAATCTTGTGTGTGAAGAGCGTAAAAAATCGTTGTTGCAATCGCGATCTGCGTGATGAGGACTGGGGAGATGAAAAACGTAATTAAGCGGTTGATGAGGAAAATTTTATAATCAGCCTGTGCTGATTTTGAAAAGAAGACTTTTCTATCTAATATTTTAGCAAAGGCTTTTTGGATAGAAAGTCTTTTTATGAATATAAGCCATAAAAGGGCAATGAAGATAGATAAAAGCAGATAGCCAACAAAAACTCTTTTTTTGGGCTCTACAAAATCTGAAAAAAGGGAAAAAAAGCTCTCAATTATCTCCATAGTGGCAACCATATAAGAAATACGGGTGGCATGGTGACCACCCGTATTTGTTTTTATTAATCTGTTTCTGCGTTTAGCTCAGCGTCTAGTTCTTTGAGCATCTTTGCTAGATTTTCTGTGCCATCGTTTACACGTGCTTCAACTTTGAAAGTGTCAACCATGAGCTTTTGAACTTTCAGCATGTGCAACTGGTAATCACCCCATGAACGGCGACGGTCCATTTTAAAGTTGCCGTCTGCGTCTACTCCTGTGACATATTTGTCATTTAGAGTAACCGGGCCAAAACCGATGAGTTTGTTCATCTCAACAGCAGTTTTACCAAGGTTGTTTTTACCGCTTTGGATAGCCATTGAGAAGCCTTTTAGCTCACCCCAATGTTTTACATATTTTCTGTAAAGTTTGGCTTTTTCATCATCTTTAGCGCCGTTTAGCTTTTTGATGTCTTTGTAAACTGAGCCAGCATATTTAAACACAGCTTCAGCTAAAACTTTTTCCCACGTTGTGCCGATTGTTGCGGCATAAGCTTGCAATTTAGCGCGTTGTTCATCAGTTAAAGCTTCACCTTTTGCTGAGGTGATGAGTTTGCGGCCATCGATGAAAGCTTTCATGATTGTTGGCATATATTTGGTTTTGCCAGATTTATCAAAAGCTGCTGCGTAATAAGCGTTGCCGAACACCATTTCAGATTTCAGATCAATAACACCATCGCCGTTTGCATCTGCGATTTTTGCGTCTTTCTTTTTAGCAACAAGATAGTTATCTTTTGCTGAAAGTTCCAAGCTGTGAGCTGCAGCGCCGAAATAACCAAACGCTTCATCCCATGAATGTTCTTTGCCAGTGTAATAAGCGCCTTTTTTATAAGGCTTGTTGTTTGGCTTTTTGTCAGCGCGTAATTTTTCATCTAGGTAATTATCAACCGCTTGGTTGTAAGACATAGCGCCCATTGTAAATTTGGAGATCAATTGCGCGTAGTCGTAACCAGTTTTAGGATCAAAGCCGTCTTTGGTTTTAGCTGCATGTTTGATCATGTGCTTTACAACTTGCTTGCCAGTCATGTTTCCTGGCCAAGCTGGTACGGCGCCATCATAAAACTTGCCTGAGATGTTCTTGCCTTTAGAAATCTCATTGACAGTTTTTTGTTTGATTTTAAAGCCGTCTTTGCCTTTAGGTGCGATGATCGGAAGGTCTTTTTTAGAGCCTTCAAAATATTCTAAAATTTGAGATGCATCACCTTTACCGTCGCTTTTGCCGGCTAGTTTTTTGATGCTGTCACTTAGCACATGACGGGCAACTTGACCTGTGTATGATACAGAGTTTTTCTTGTCTCCTTTGTAACCTTTAACAGTTACAGGATATGGTCCGTAATTTTCAGCATATGCTGTGCCAACCATAGCGGTTGACATCAAAACAAGCGTAGACGCTGTTATTAAAGATTTAAACATGAGTGGTCCTTCATATGAAAGTTGGTTAAATCAATTTTTGATCACTAACCAGCATGGAAATTTTATGGCTTCGTTACTGTCAAACAACAAGAGTTGAAGCATATTACGCCTCGTACATACAATAAGAAAATGATGAATATGAGCGCATAATTGCTGAATAATATTAAATAATATAGCTGCATGAAATGCATTAAATGCAATATGAATGTTTAATAAACCACTGCCTTTTAAGGTGTTTTGGTTTCGAAAATTAGTATGATTTGAATTATAAAAAAAGAAAAAGCCATTGTTGAAAAATTCAACAATGGCTTTTTTAATGCTTCTTTAGGTTGCCTACTAGCAACCGTCGCGGCACCCGCACTTTTATGGTTTGTGCTTCAGGATGTTTCTATTTTTTGTGGTTTTAGGTTGCCCATAAACAACCACCACAAATCATCCGCTCTTTTTAGTCGTGCTTTAGGATGCCCACAAGCATCCGCACTTAAGACCTTATCTCACCGCCGGTGGCTTTTTTAACTGAGGCAATAACTTTGTCAGCGACCGCTTCGATTTCTTCATCGGTAAGGGTTTTTGCTTTAGGCTGCAATGTCACTTCGATGGCGAGGGATTTTTTGTTCTCGCCAAGAGACGCTCCTTCGAAGAGATCAAAAAGGTTTACATCTGTGATTAGTTTTTTATCGGCTCCGCTTGCAGCCTTGATTAGCGTGCTGGCTGTCACATTGCTATCAACGATGAAGGCAAAGTCACGGGTGAGCGGTTGAAGGTCTGTGATCTCCATGGCGCCTTTGGTGCGGGACTTTTTCTTCGGCTTTGGAATGTTACCTAAGTTAATTTCAAAACCAACAACAGGGGCTTTGATGTCTAGCTTTTTAATCGTCTCTGGGTGGAGTTCGCCAAAGGTGCCGATGATGATTTTCGGCCCTAAACGAATGACGCCAGAGCGCCCTGGGTGATACCAATCTGGTGCGTCCGTGGTGATTTGGACTTTGCTTTCTTCCATACCCAATGCAGCTAAGAGGGCAAATGCATCGGCTTTTGCTTCAAACACTGTGACAGGTGCGCTGTTGCCAGACCAATGGCGGCCATTGCCGTTGTGGTTTGCCGTGCCGCATCTGATACCAGAAGCCACCATATGCTGGCCGTCTTCTTTATCTGAGTGATAGGTTTGGCCAACTTCCATTAATACTGGGTCTTGATTGCCGCGGGCGATGTTACGTGCGGCAGCTGTGATGAGGCCGGGCAAGAGTGATGGGCGCATGTCTGACATGTCGCTTGAGATTGGGTTGGCAAGCTTAAGCTCTGTTTCACCGCCGCCAAATAGTTTGGCTTGGGACTCTGTGATAAAAGACCAGGTGATGGCTTCAACTGCGCCTCTGGAGGCCAGCACGCGCTTTGCTGTCCGCACACGGTTTTGACTTGTTGTTAGCACAGGGCGGGCGATGCCGAAATTGCGCGGCAGTGGTGTTGGTGTGACTTTATCGAGCCCGATAATGCGGATGACTTCTTCAACCAAGTCTGCTGTGCCATCAATGTCTGGTCGCCAGGTCGGTGCTGTGACAGTTACGGTTTGGCCTTTTCCTTTCACGGTAAAGCCTAGAGTTTTTAGGGTCTCAGTTACTTCCTTGTTTGACAAGGTCACACCGGTGAGTTTGGTCACACGTTGCAGGTCAAACTCTAGGGTTTTCTCTGGCTTTGGCGGTGTGCCAGCTTTGACCATTTCACTGGCTGTGCCGCCGCAAATATCTAAAATCATTTGTGTGGCGAGGTTAACGCCAAGCTCAACTGATTGCGGGTCAATGCCGCGCTCGAAACGATAGCGGGCGTCTGAAATAAGATTGAGCTTGCGGCCTGTCATGGCGATATGGATTGGGTCGAAATAAGCGGATTCGATGATGACATTTGTTGTCTCTAATTCTGAGCCGCTTTCTTCACCGCCCATAATGCCGCCAAGACCAAGTGGGGTCTTCTCATCTGCGATGAGGCAGGCGCCTTCAAGGTCTTCATAAGTTTTGCCATCTAGCGCGGTGAAGCTTTCACCTTTTTTGCCAAGACGAGCGGAGACGGCGCCGTTTAATTTGTCTGCATCATAGACATGCAGAGGGCGGCCGCGATCGTAGGAGATGTAGTTTGTGATGTCGACGAGCGCGTTGATTGGGCGCAGTCCAATGGCTTTCAGGCGTGCTTGTAACCATGCAGGTGAGGCTACGTTTTTCACGTCTTTCACATAGCGACCCCAAAAGGCTGGGCAGATGTGAGACTTGTCTTTTTCAATATCGAGCTTGATGTCGGTTGGGCTTTTAAATTCGCCTTTGTCGGTGTAGCCGAGGTTTTCATCTTTTAAAGTACCAAGACCGGCTGCGGCTAGATCTCTAGCGATGCCTCTTACGCCAAGGCAATCGGGACGGTTTGGCGTGATGGCGATTTCGATCATTGGGTCATCTAACCCTGCGTAATCGACATAGCGGGTGCCGACTTTATCAGCTGCGTCGTCTCCCAGTTCGATGATGCCTTCGTGATCTTCAGAGAGTTGAAGCTCGCTTTCAGAGCACATCATGCCCATTGATTCAACGCCGCGGATTTTCGCTTTGGTGAGTGTGAAGTCAATACCAGGAACATAAGTGCCAACAGGCGCGAACACGCCAAGCAGGCCTGCTTTAGCGTTTGGCGCACCGCAGACCACTTGCATTGTCTCTTTGCCGTTGTTCACAGTGCAGACCTGGAGCTTGTCAGCGTCAGGGTGTTTCTCCGCTGTTTCAATTTTTGCAATAACGAAATTATTTAGCTCATCAGCAGGGTTCACAACCTCTTCAACTTCGAGGCCGATGAGGGTGAGTTTG
The DNA here is from genome assembly GCA_017640685.1 of Hyphomicrobiales bacterium. Taxonomy (GTDB): domain Bacteria; phylum Pseudomonadota; class Alphaproteobacteria; order Rhizobiales; family HXMU1428-3; genus HXMU1428-3. Next base: position 7,760 of record JAEPQF010000095.1, on the reverse strand, counting down.
TCTAGAATTTCGTCGAGTGAGCTTTCTGTTTCGAGATGGTCTTTTAGCCAGCTTAATGTGAATTTCATAATTTACAGACCTCCGGCAATGGTTGGGACATGGAGTGGGCTAAAGCCATAATGTTTGAGCCAGCGGCTATCGCCAGCGAAAAAGGCACGTAAATCAGGCATGCCATATTTCAGCATTGCTAAGCGATCTATGCCGATGCCGAAAGCAAAACCTTGATATTCTTCTGGGTCTAAACCGACATTGCGGAGCACGTTTGGATGGACCATGCCGCAGCCTAAAATTTCGAGCCACTTTTCTTCACCACCAATGAGAATCTCATCGCCTTTTTTCGAATAACCTACATCGACTTCCGCTGATGGCTCAGTGAAGGGGAAGTGGGATGCTCTGAAGCGCATGGTGACGTCATCAACTTCAAAGAAGGTTTTGCAAAATTCTTCCAATACCCATTTAAGGTGCCCCATATGGGTGTCTTTATCTATGACCAATCCTTCGACCTGGTGGAACATTGGTGTGTGGGTTTGATCGCTATCGCAACGATATACACGGCCAGGTGCGATGATGCGCAGCGGTGGTTCTTGATTTTCCATCACGCGGACTTGCACAGTTGAAGTATGAGTGCGCAGCACGCGTCTTGAGCCATCTTCTTTTTCGTTAAAATAGAAAGTGTCGTGCTCTTGTCTTGCTGGGTGTTCAGCTGGGATATTGAGTTTGGTGAAATTATTTTCATCGGTTTCAATATGCGGGCCTTCAGCCATGGAGAACCCAAGGTCTGCGAAGATTTCAGTAATCTCTTCCCACACTTGGCTGATGGGGTGGATGCGACCAACAAGATTAGGGCTTTGGCGCAGCGGGAGCGTTACGTCTTCGCGTTCGGTCTCTAAGCGTTCATTGAGGGCGATGCGCTCGAGTTCTTCTTTGCGGCTTTCCAGCTCAGAAGTAACTGCTTGTTTCACTTTATTGACGGCTTGGCCAAAGCTTTTACGTTCTTCGGGAGGCATTTTACCAAGGCCGGACATAAGGGCTGAGATAGAGCCCTTTTTACCAACGGCGCTAACTCTGATCTCTTCTAGAGATTTGAGATCTGCTGCTTCTTTGATTGATGAGATTATATCTTTTTCTAATGTTTCCAGCTCAGCCATGCGGGATGCCTTTTTTAGTGCTCCTTCAGTTGCCTTTATTTGCTTCAGATGCCCACTTGGCATCCGCAATTAGCAACCGTCGCAAACATTCCATTGAAATTTGAGATGAAATTTATATAGGTTTTAATGTTTCTAACAAGATACCTATTTTAGATCATCCGCTTTGTGTTATTTTTTGAATTGCGTATTTTTATACTTTTAAGTGTTTAACTTACTTTGTTTCTTAGGTGTACCCCATTTTCTTTGGAAATCAAGGCAAGTCTTCTAGTTCTTATTGGAGTTGATTGAAATTGCTTTTGATACAAAAATACCCTCCGTGTGGGAGGGCATTTTTAGATTAGTTCATTTTAGCTTAGTTAAGTTTTAAGCTAAAGACGCTTGAGCTTTATCGACCAAGGCTTTGAATGAGGCTGGCTCATGGACAGCTAGGTCAGCTAAAACTTTACGATCAACTTCAATACCGGCAATGTTCAGGCCGTTGATGAAGCGGCCATATGTTAGGCCATGTTCTCTTACAGCGGCGTTGATGCGCTGAATCCAAAGTGAGCGGAAATTTTGTTTTCTTGCTTTGCGATCGCGATATGCGTATTGACCGGCTTTTTCAACCGCTTGGTTAGCAATGCGGAAAGTATTTTTGCGGCGGCCATAATAGCCTTTTGCAGCTTTGATAACTTTACGATGACGGGCGTGAGTTGTGACGCCTCTTTTCACTCGTGACATGATGGGTGCTCCTAAAAAAGTAAAACAGAAATAAATTAGCCATTTAGATTGACTTAGCCATAAGGTAGGAATTTCTTTACGATGCGTGCATCGCAATCTTGAAGAATTTGTGTGCCTCTGGCGTTTCTGATGAATTTGTTGGTTCTTTTAATCATGCCGTGTTGTTTACCAGCTTGATTGCCGCGAACTTTGCCGCTTGCTGTCAATTTGAACCGCTTTTTTGCACCACTTTTGGTTTTCAACTTGGGCATTTGCGTCTCCTAATTAAAAATGAATGTGTGCTCAATTTCTAGAATTTAAAAAAAGAACATCACAAACGCGAAATTGGTCGCCACGGCATGCCCTGCCGGACGACATATGAAATAAAGGACGGTTTATAGGCTTTAAGGGGGGATTATGCAAGCTAAAACTTCATTTTTTGGTTCTTGAGAAAAAAAATCAAAAAAAATCGCGTTTGGTGGTATTTAGGTATGTTGTTTTCTGCTGATAGGCTTGTGTTTGGTAGATTATTTAGCCTAAAGTGGCACTGATGAGGTAAAAATTAGCCTAATGGTCAATTATGAACTGCAGCAAATTCTGTCAAATATTTCGTATGTAGAATTCTA
>JAEPQF010000095.1:0-5277 GCA_017640685.1 Hyphomicrobiales bacterium | reverse complement strand
TTCGCAATGCGGTCGAAATTTATGCATTCGCTATTTAGAAATTTAAGCTAATAACAGCCTAGTTAGAGTGTTTTTAGAAATTTTACTAAATGAAGCAGATAATTTTTAATCTTAACATTGTTAATCATTAGAAATTAAATCTATATATTTGTATTAGTGAATATTTCTTGAGATATATCTTATTTTTAATTCTAATTTTTGCGCAATTATAACTGTGCTAAGGGGAGGACAGCAATAATATGTCAGAAACAAAAGTATTTGATGTTTCGTCTGAGTGGCAAGCCCATGCCCATATTGATAATAATAAGTACCTTGAAATGTATAAAGCTAGTGTTGAAACCCCTGATGAATTTTGGGGTGAGCAAGGCAAGCGCCTTGACTGGATTAAGCCTTATACAACAGTAAAAAATACCTCTTACGATTATGACAATGTGAATATTAAATGGTTTGAAGATGGTACTTTAAACGTTTGTTATAATTGTATTGACCGTCACCTAGAAAAACGTGGTGATCAAGTTGCTATCATCTGGGAAGGTGATGATCCAACTGAAGACGAGAAAATTACCTATAAGCAATTACATGAGCGCGTTTGTAAATTTGCGAATGTTTTGAAGGCTCAAGGCGTTCAAAAAGGTGATCGTGTTACTTTATATCTCCCTATGATTCCTGAAGCGGCATATGCGATGCTGGCTTGTACCCGAATTGGTGCTGTGCATTCAATTGTGTTTGGTGGTTTTAGCCCTGATGCTTTGGCTGATCGGATTAAAGGTTGTGACAGTAAATTAGTGGTAACGGCTGATGAAGGTTTGCGTGGCGGCCGTAAGGTGCCATTGAAAGCAAATGCTGATGCTGCCATTGCTAAAGTTGATCACGAAGTTAAAAACCTTGTTGTGAAACGTACTGGTGGTGACGTTGCGTGGGATGATAGCCGGGATGTTTGGTTGCATGACGAGCTAGAAAAAGTCGGTGCTGATTGCCCTGTTGAAGAAATGAATGCAGAAGATCCGCTTTTCATTCTTTATACATCCGGTTCTACTGGTCAGCCAAAAGGTGTTCTTCATACAACTGGTGGTTATCTGGTTTATGCTTCAATGACACATGAATATGTGTTTGATTATCATGAAGGTGACATTTACTGGTGTACTGCTGACGTTGGTTGGGTGACAGGTCACTCATACATTGTTTATGGACCACTTGCGAACGGTGCAACTACTTTAATGTTTGAAGGTGTTCCTACTTACCCAACGCCAAGCCGTTTTTGGCATGTGGTTGATAAACACCGTGTGAATATTTTCTATACAGCGCCAACAGCTATCCGCTCACTCATGGGTGCAGGTGAAGATTTAGTGAAACGTACTGATCGCTCAACATTGCGCCTGCTTGGCTCAGTTGGTGAACCAATTAATCCTGAAGCTTGGGATTGGTATTACAATGTTGTTGGCGATGCGCGTTGTCCAATTGTTGATACATGGTGGCAAACTGAAACAGGCGGTATTCTTATTACGCCGCTTCCAGGTGCTACAGCTTTGAAGCCTGGTTCAGCTACACGCCCGTTCTTTGGTGTGCAGCCAGCTTTGGTTGATAATGACGGCAATTTCCTTGAAGGTGCTGTTGAAGGCAACCTGGTTATCACAGATAGCTGGCCTGGCCAAATGCGTACCGTTTATGGTGACCATGAGCGTTTTGTTCAAACGTACTTCTCGACTTATAAAGGCTTGTACTTTACAGGTGACGGCGCGCGCCGTGACGAGGATGGCTACTATTGGATTACTGGTCGTGTAGATGATGTGATCAATGTTTCTGGTCACCGCATGGGTACAGCTGAAGTGGAAAGTGCTTTGGTTGCGCATGACAAGGTATCAGAAGCGGCTGTGGTTGGTTATCCGCATGATATTAAGGGACAAGGCATTTATGCTTATGTGACTTTGATGGAAGGTGAAGAGCCAACTGATGAATTGAAGAAAGAGCTTGTGACTTGGGTTAGAAAAGAAATTGGCCCGATTGCGTCACCTGATCTTATTCAGTTTTCTCCTGGTTTGCCAAAGACACGTTCAGGTAAAATTATGCGCCGAATTTTGCGCAAAATTGCTGAAGATGATTTTGGTAATCTTGGTGATACATCAACCTTGGCTGAGCCAGCGGTTGTTGATGACCTGATTGAACATAGACAGAATCGTTAGATTTGAAGAAAGGTCACATGTCACTTGTCATATGGCACAGGGCTTTCTTAAAGGCACTTCAATTGCCCAACAGTAATTGTGCCAATATAGAGATACTTTTCTTTAACTTTATTATTGAGTTGAAATGACATTTGCCTTCTTTGAAGGTGGCATTCTTTCAGTTCAACATTAAAAATAAAAAATACCCACCAGACTAATTGTTTGGTGGGTATTTTTTTGATTAGACCGTTTAGCTTTTAAATTTGATTGTTCTTTCTAATCATAGTCAATGAGTTCGTACTCAAAGGGGTTTATGGGTAAAGTATGGGTTTGAACTAACGATATTGGAGTGATGTGGTATGAGCCAGAAGATTTCTTTTCAGATTATTGATGGTTTTGAAAGTGATCAAAAAGCTCAGGTGGCGCGACTTTTTTGGGATGCGTTTAAGCAGAAACTATCTTTTGCTTTAAAGCCAGAAGAAAAGGCTTTTGAATTTCTGGAACTTGTTATTGATGCTGATCATGCAATTAGCGCCGTAAATTTTAATGGTGATGTCATTGGAGTGGCTGGTTTTAAAACTGATATGGGAGCTTTTGTTGGTGGGGGGGGACAAGAGCTTTGCCAGGTTTATGGTGCCTTTGGCGGTATTTGGCGGGCAGGGGTATTATTGTTACTTGATCGATCGAAAGAAAAAATGACACTTTTGATGGATGGGTTATTCGTGAGTGATAAGGCGCGTGGTTTAGGAGTTGGTTCAGCTCTTTTAAATGCTATTAAAAAAGAAGCTAGCAAGCGTGGTTGCTCAAGAGTGCGTTTAGATGTGATTGACAGTAATCCAAGAGCTCGTGCGCTTTATGAAAGAGAAGGTTTTGTTGCGGAGGATACTTCAGATTTTGGCCCTCTACGCTATTTTTTTGGTTTTCAGGAAGTAACAACAATGTTTTATGAAGTTGAGTAAGTTTTAATCTTTTTTTGGCATTTCGACTGGCCAATAGAGGACGAAGTAGGCTCTTGTTAAAGCGATGAATAAAAAGGCGATAATGATACTGATTTCATCTTTTAGGTAAGCGGAGAGCCCGAGATAGAGCGCGCCTCCGATAATGGAGAGTGTTGCGTAGATATCTTTTTTTAGAACGATGGGTGTTTCTCCGCACAGGACATCTCGGAGTAGACCACCGCCGATGCCGGTGATGCAGCCAAGGATGATAGAAACCAAGATTGATAGATCATGATTTTGTGCGATTTTGACACCAATTAAAGTGAAGAGAGCAAGGCCCACGGCATCAAAGAGAGAGAGCAATTTTAATTTGCTGCCTGTGCCGAAATCTATTTTTTTTGTCAGGAAAAAAGTGAGGATGCCGACCGGAATGCTTGTTAGTAGATAGATTTGGTCTTCTAACCAAAAGACGGGAGAGATGCCAATGAGGACATCACGCAAAGACCCACCGCCAACGGCGGTTATAACTGAGAGAAAAACGGCACCGAAATAATCAAACTCATACCGCACTGCTTGAATGGCAGCTGAGGCTGCCATTACGGATGTAGCTAAAATGGTTAGGAATAAAATGAAGGTGACGTGATCAAACATTTTGTTTATTCCTTCTTTAATTTATGAGTCTACGGCCTAGTTTCTATTAAACCGATTTATCAAACGTCCATCAATGAAAAGTAGTCCTAACCCTATAATGATAGCTCCTATGATTTCTTTTAATCGAATTTCTTCTTCTAGGAAGGTATTACCTAATAATAAAGCGGTTATTGGTATTAATAGTGTTACTAGCATGACATTGCTTGGACCAGCACGAACTAAGATTTTAAAAAAGACAATATAAGCGAGGGCAGTTCCCAGAACCGCCAGTGCTATGAGAGAGAGTACAGCATTATTGCTTGGTGTTGGAATTGTCCAAGGTTTATCAATGAGGCAAACAGATATTGCTATGATTAAGGTCGATGATAGTAATTGGCATGTTGCAGATTTTATAGGTGGGACACCGACGAGGAATTTACGGCCCCAGAGAGCGGCGAACCCATAACTTACAGCAGCTGCTAAACACAAAAGAATGCCAAAGGTTTGATTTCCATTAATGGGTGTTGCGTATCCTTTTAAAACAGCAACTCCTATGAGGCCTAGTAAAACCCCAATGACACGGTTTTTCGTTAAACGTTCTTTTTGAAAAGTTGCCATTATTAAAACTGTGAATAATGGCGTCATGGCATTTATAATTGATGAGAGACCAACTGTAATTTGGGTTTGTCCGGCAAAAATCAAACCGAATGGCAGAACGTTATTTAAAAGGCCCATGCCAAAAAATGGGAGCCACGTTGAAAATGATCGCGGTAAGGAATGGCCTAAATACCAAAATACGGGTAGTAGGCATATTGCAGCTAATAATACACGAACAAGTACGACTGTTAGAGGAGGGAGTTCTTTAACAGCGACACCAGCGAAAAAATAAGCACCGCCCCATAAGACTGAAAGTAAAATTAATAAACCCCAATCCTGCTCATCCATTGTTTTAGGAGCATTCATTTAAAATTCTTTCTTAAGTACTTAAATTAAAGAATTTAGATAAACATAATTTGAGTTACTTAATCACCGATTTTCGATCATGTAATTTTATTCAACAATTTTAGCTGTTGGTGAGCTGATGTCTATGACGGTGCCGTCAGGATCTTTTATGAGCATTCTTCTTTGACCGTAGGGCATATCTTTTGGGGCTTCGATTATAGTTGTGTTTAGGCTTTTGGCTTTTTGGTGAATGTCATCGCAATCATCAACAACAAAAGTGATCATTATTCCTGATGGTGGGGTTTGTAGTGACTTGGGTACAAATTCATGATCGCGCTGGAGCAATCCAAGCTCAAGCCCTTCGATATTTTCATGCGTTAAAATAACAAACCAATCTGAATCGAAGTGTCTTTTCATGTTGAGCAGTGTTTCATAAAACTCAGCGCTTTGCTCAACGTTACTGCTTAAAATGTTTGTAAAACAACGTTGCATTTCATGGGGCCTTTTAAAAAAGTAAATCACATTGGATCAGACTATAAAATGATTTTGAAAATTCAATGTAAAATAAAAAGAAGGATATGAGGGACCCTTGGCTGTGAGTTAAATTA
>JAEPQF010000094.1 GCA_017640685.1 Hyphomicrobiales bacterium | reverse complement strand
GAATATGTAGATTACGAGATACCCTACTTTTTAGAGATCAAGCACTAAACGCTGTGGATCCTCCAATGCTTCTTTTACACGAACCAAGAATGTCACAGCGCCTTTACCATCAACAATACGGTGATCGTAAGAGAGAGCCAGATACATCATTGGGCGAATTTTAATTTCCCCATTAATAACAACAGGGCGCTGCTCAATGCGATGCATTCCCAAAATGCCTGATTGTGGTGCATTCAGAATTGGTGTTGACATCAGTGAGCCATAAACACCACCGTTAGAAATTGTAAATGTGCCGCCTTGCATTTCTTCAATACCAAGCTTGCCATCACGAGCACGCACACCAAAGTCCCCAATTTTCTTTTCGATACCAGCTAAGCTAAGCTCATCTGCATCTCTCACCACTGGTACTACCAAACCTTTTGGTGTGCCAACTGCAACAGCTACGTGATAGTAATTTTTATAGATGATGTCATTGCCATCAATCTCGGCGTTCACTTCTGGAACATCTCTTAGTGCCTGGATACATGCCTTTACAAACAATCCCATAAAGCCAAGTTTCACGCCGTGTTTTTTCTCAAAAAGATCTTTATATTCTTTTCTAAGATCCATAACCGCGGTCATATCAACATCGTTAAATGTTGTCAGCATAGCCGCTGTTGATTGAGCATCCTTCAAGCGACGAGCAATTGTTTGACGAAGCTTTGTCATGCGAACGCGTTCTTCGCGAGGGGCGTCTTCAGCACTAGACGGCGCGCGGGCTACAGCAGGTGCTGCCTTTTGTTGAGCACCGCCCTGGTCAATTGCACTTAAAATATCTTCTTTAAGGACCTGGCCGCGCTTGCCTGACCCATTGACACTTGCTGGATCAATATTATTTTCTTTAGCAATTTTTGCAGCAGCTGGACTTGGCGGCATATCATTATTTGCAGCAGGGGCTTTTTCTTGTTGCTTTTTACTTTCTTCTTTTTGAATAGGCGTTGTCGCAACAGGAGCACCATCACCAGCTGCAATCGCGCCTAAAAGAGCGCCCACTTCAACAGTGTCACCTTCTTCTACTTCGATTGCACCCATAACGCCTGCAATTGGAGCTGGAACTTCTACGGTTACTTTATCTGTTTCTAGTTCAACGAGAGGCTCATCAACATTGACGGCCTCGCCAGGCTTTTTAAACCATTGTCCAACGGTTGCTTCAGTGACACTTTCACCAAGAGTTGGAACTCTTATTTCTGTTGACATTGTATTGCCCTCATATTTGCAATTTATTCAAAATTATACGGTTAGCGCTTCATCCAAGAATGCATTGAGTTGTGCCATGTGCCGGCTCATCAAGCCGGTTGCTGTCGACGCGCTTGCTGCGCGGCCAACATAAGATGGACGTTTGGTTTTGGCGCCAGTGTGATCCAACACCCACTCAATATTGCTTTCAACAAAACTCCACGCGCCCATATTTTTAGGCTCTTCCTGACACCAGATGACATCAGCATCTTTAAAACGTGATAGTTCTTGTGCCAGAGCTCTTGCCGGGAATGGGTAGAGTTGTTCGATCCGCATTAGATAGATGTCTTTAATACCACGTTTTTCACGCTCTTCGAACAAGTCGTAATACACCTTACCAGAGCAGAGAATTACGCGCTTTATTTTTTCATCAGCAACAAGCTTGTCTTTTTTATCAGTTGCCAACTCGGCATCATCCCAGAGCACACGGTGGAAAGTTGAATCTGGTCCAAATTCATCCAGACGAGATACCACACGTTTGTGCCGCAATAATGATTTTGGCGTCATTAAAATGAGCGGCTTTCTAAACTTCCGGTGCAACTGACGACGTAGGATATGGAAATAGTTGGCCGGTGTCGTACAGTTGGCAACTTGCCAATTATCTTCAGCCGACAATTGTAAATACCGCTCAAGACGAGCAGATGAATGTTCTGGTCCTTGCCCCTCATAACCGTGGGGAAGCATTACCACAAGGCCTGACATGCGTAGCCATTTGCGCTCACCAGAACTTAAGAACTGGTCAAAAATAACCTGAGCACCGTTAGCAAAGTCACCAAACTGAGCTTCCCACATGGTGAGAGCCTGAGGTTCTGCCAAGCTATAGCCATACTCAAAGCCAAGCACAGCTTCTTCAGACAGACTTGAGTTGATCACCTCAAAGTTACCTTGGGTATCTGAGATGTTTTTCAATGGCGTATATTTGTTTTCAGTTTCCTGATCGAGCAAAACCGAGTGGCGATGAGAGAAAGTGCCACGCTCGCAATCTTGACCAGACAGGCGAACTTTAAAGCCTTCATTGACCAACGAGCCGTAAGCTAGATGCTCTGCCATGCCCCAATCAATACCTGCTTCGTCATCAATCATTTTTTTACGCTTCTTGATGAGACGGGCAATTGTTTTATGGACATTAAATCCATCTGGAATTTCAGTGATTTTATTACCGATGTTTTTGAGTATATCTACATCAACACCAGTTTCACCGCGGCGGGCATCATCTTCAGCAAAGCCAATTGCAGACCATCGACCATCGAGCCAATCCGCTTTGTTTGGTTTGTAATCTTCACCAGCTGCGAATTCATCGTCGAGCATCTCACGCACTTCAGCGCGCATTGTCTCAACTTCATCTCTGGTCATCACGCCTTCATTAATCAGTTTTTCTGAATAAAGCTCTATTACAGAAGGATGTGATCTGATTTTTTTGTACATCAGTGGCTGTGTGAATGATGGCTCGTCACCCTCATTGTGACCAAAGCGGCGATAGCAGAACATATCAATCACAACCGGAAGCTGGAATTTTTGACGATATTCTACAGCCACTTTTGCCGCAAATACCACAGCTTCAGGATCATCACCATTAACGTGTAGGATTGGGGCGCTCACTGTTCTTGCCACATCTGATGGATAAGGTGAAGAGCGTGAGAAATGCGGGCTTGTTGTAAAGCCGATTTGATTGTTCACGATGAAATGGATTGAACCGGCGGTTCTGTGACCGACCAAACCAGAGAGGCCAAAACATTCAGCCACAACACCTTGACCAGCAAAGGCAGCATCACCGTGCAATAGGAGCGGCAGAACAGTTGATCTATCGACCCTGCCATTTTCATGTTTCACACCATGTTGATCTTGCTTTGCGCGCGCTTTACCAAGCACAACAGGATTAACAATTTCAAGGTGGGATGGGTTTGCTGTGAGGGATAGGTGCACTGAGTTGCCATCAAACTCACGATCGCTTGAGGCGCCCAAGTGATATTTTACATCACCAGACCCTTCAACATCATCTGGGTTTGAAGACCCGCCTCTAAACTCGTTGAAGACAGCTCGGAACGGTTTGCTCATCACATTACAAAGAACGTTTAGGCGGCCTCTGTGTGGCATGCCTAAGATAATGTCTTTTAGCCCTAAATTACCTCCGCGCTTAATGATTTGCTCTAGCGCTGGCACGAGTGCTTCGCCGCCATCGAGACCGAAACGTTTTGTGCCGGTGTATTTCACATCAAGGAATTTTTCAAAGCCTTCAGATTCCATCAGTTTGTAAAGGATGGCTTTTTTACCTTCAGGCGTGAAGCTAATGGCTTTGTCTTTACCTTCAATGCGCTCTTGGATCCAAGCTTTTTGCTCAGGATCTGAGATATGCATGAATTCAACACCAACGTGATGGCAATATGTTCTTTTCAAAATTGCCATGATCTCGTTCATGGTTGCTGTCTCAAGTCCCAACACATGATCAAGAAAGATTGGGCGATCCATATCTTCTGCAGTAAAACCATAACTTTCAGGTTGCAATTCAGAATGAGCTGTTTTTTCAGCCAAGCCTAGAGGATCTAGATTAGCGCCTAAGTGACCGCGTACACGGTAAGCGCGAATGAGCATTAGAGCTCGCACGCTATCTTTGATTGCGTTTTGTGCTTCACTTTCAGAAATTTCAGCGCCAGCTGCTTTAGCGCGCCCATTAATTTTTTTACTAAGGCTTTGTTCAACAGGGCCCCAATTACCATCCATGGCTGAGATTAGTTCGCCGTTTGCGGCAATTGGCCAATTGTCTTTTTTCCAGCTTGGGCCTTCAGAATTTTTATCGGCGTTAGCCATGGCTTCAATATCAGCGGGTTTCAAACTTTCAAAAAGCCCTGCCCATTCTTCTGATACTGATGTGGGGTTGTTTGACCACTTGGCATATAGTTCTTCGATATAGCCAGCATTTGCCCCATATAGAAATGAGGTTTTTAAAAAAGCATCATTTTCTTCATTTCGCGCCATAACCCAATAATCCTTGATAAAGCCGCATATTTTTATTCATTGCATCTCATATGAAATCGCAATCACATAAAAATCACATTTTGGTTTATGAGTGTTGAGCAATTTTAAATTGCTGTTTTTGCGCCTTTTTATGGGTGCCGTTTCATAAAAAATTATGCCCATAAGCCAATATGATTTTTAAATGCAGGCCAATTTTTGAAATATTGCCCTTTAAAACTGGCCTGCATTATTTTTTCTTTACCGTTATCTCTTAAGAAAACGATAGATTATCCGTTTAAGACACCAACTAATGTTGTGCCTAGTGAAGCTGGGCTATCAGCAACTGCAATACCGGCTGATTTCATAGCTTCAATTTTATCACCAGCGCCACCTTTACCGCCTGAGACGATCGCACCGGCGTGACCCATTGTGCGGCCTGGAGGTGCTGTTACACCAGCGATGAAGCCAACAACTGGCTTTTTAACTGAATTTTGCTTGAGGAATTCAGCTGCATCTTCTTCAGCTGAGCCACCAATTTCACCAATCATGATGATGCTTTCTGTTTCATCGTCAGCTAGGAACATTTCTAGCACATCGATAAACTCTGTTCCCTTCACCGGGTCACCACCAATACCAACACATGTTGATTGACCAAGGCCTGCTGCTGATGTTTGGCCAACAGCTTCATATGTCAATGTACCAGAGCGTGAAAGAATACCAACTTTACCACGCTTATGAATGTGACCTGGCATAATGCCGATTTTACATTCATCTGGTGTGATTACACCTGGGCAGTTAGGGCCGATAAGGCGAGTTTTAGAGCCTTCAAGCGCGCGCTTCACTTTCACCATATCCATTACTGGAATGCCTTCTGTGATACAGATCGCAAGTGGAATTTCAGCGTCAATTGCTTCTAGAATCGCGTCAGCTGCAAATGGAGGTGGCACATAAATCGCTGTTGCGTTCGCGCCAGTTTTGTCCATTGCTTCATGAACTGAGTTGAAAATTGGTAAATCAAGATGCTGACCACCACCTTTACCAGGTGTTACACCACCAACCATTTGCGTGCCATATGCTATGGCTTGCTCTGAGTGGAATGTGCCTTGGCTGCCTGTGAAACCCTGACAGATAACTTTTGTGTCTTTATTTACGAGAATTGACATTTACGCTGCCTCCTTCACTGCTGCCACAATTTTTTGTGCAGCGTCTGCCAAATTGTCCGCTGGAATGATAGCTAGACTTGAGCCAGCTAAAATTTCCTTCCCCTTCTCAACATTTGTGCCTTCTAAACGCACAACCAATGGAACCTTCAAGTCCATTTCAGTTGCTGCTGCAATCACACCTTCTGCGATCACATCGCAGCGCATGATGCCACCAAAAATGTTCACCAAAATGCCTTTAACATTCTCGTCAGAAAGAATGATTTTAAATGCTTCTGTCACTTTTTCTTTTGTGGCGCCGCCGCCAACATCAAGAAAGTTTGCTGGCTCTTCACCATAAAGCTTGATGATGTCCATTGTGGCCATAGCGAGACCAGCACCGTTCACCATGCAACCAATGCTGCCATCTAGCTTGATGTATGATAGATCATATTTCGATGCTTCAACTTCAGCTGCATCTTCTTCTTCAAGATCGCGAAGTTCCATAATATCAGGGTGGCGATACAGCGAATTACCATCAAAGCCAATTTTAGCGTCCAGGCACTTCAAGTTGTTTTCTTTTGTCACAACCAATGGGTTGATCTCTAGAAGTGCCATGTCTTTTTCAGTAAAGGCTTTATAGAGAGCTGCGCCAATTTTAGCAGCTTGCTTGGCTAAATCGCCGTGCAAATTTAAAGCGCCAGCTAATTTACGGCCATGCAAAGGCATAAAGCCTGTTGCAGGGTCAACCGAAAATGTGATGATTTTTTCTGGTGTTTCTTCAGCAACTTTTTCAATGTCCATGCCGCCTTCAGTTGATGCAACAAATGCAACGCGTGATGTTTCACGATCAACTAAAACTGAAAGATAAAGTTCATCAGCGATGTCTGTGCCATCTTCGATATAAAGACGGTTCACTTGCTTGCCTTCTGGGCCAGTTTGGTGTGTTACCAAAACTTTGCCGAGCATTTCAGCTGCATTTTGTTCAACTTCATCTACAGAGTGCGCCAAACGCACGCCGCCTGCTGCATCAGCATCTAAACCTTTAAATTTACCTTTACCACGGCCACCTGCGTGGATTTGAGATTTTACAACCCACAACGGCCCGCCAAGTTCTTGAGCAGCTGCTCTTGCTTCAGCTGGTGTGAAGGCAATGCCCCCCTTTGATACAGGAACACCAAATTCCTTTAACACCGCTTTACCTTGATATTCATGAATATTCATATGTTCTGCCTTATAGCTTTTTTTAATTCCCAGGATCAGAATAAGATAAGGCGGCTTACGCCGCCTTAATAATTAACCTTCAAGATGTGGTGCAATGCGGCTGCATGCTTCCACGAGACCTTTTACAGCATCTACGGATGCGCCGAAAGCTGCTTTCTCTTCTCCATCGAGATTAATCTCAACGACGCGCTCAACGCCTTTATCAGAGATAACAACAGGGACACCTACGTAAAGACCATCAACACCATATTCTCCGTTGAGATATGCTGCGCAAGGTAGAACCCGCTTTTTATCTTTAAGATAGCTCTCCGCCATTGCGATGGCTGATGAGGCCGGTGCGTAATATGCTGAGCCGTTACCTAACAGACCAACGATTTCAGCACCACCTGCACGTGTGCGTTGGATGATTTCTTCAAGGCGCTTGCCTGTGATCCATCCCATTTTAACAAGATCAGTTAGGGGAATGCCTGCAACTGTTGAATATCTTGCTAGTGGCACCATTGTGTCACCATGACCACCAAGTACGAAGGCTGTTACATCTTCTACAGAGACGTCAAATTCTTCAGCCAGGAAGAGGCGGAAACGCGCGCTATCAAGCACACCTGCCATACCAACAACTTTTTCCGTTGGAAGGCCGCTTGCTTTTTGCAATGCCCACACCATCGCATCCAATGGATTAGTAATACAGATCACGAAAGCGTCTGGTGCATATTTTTTAATGCCCGCGCCAACTTGTTCCATAACTTTTAGATTGATTTCGAGAAGATCATCGCGGCTCATTCCTGGTTTTCTTGGAATGCCTGCGGTTACGATTACAACATCAGCACCTTCGATGTCTGCATATTCTGTGGTGCCTTTTAGAGAACTGTCAAAGCCATCAACTGGGGAAGATTGTGCTATATCGAGTGACTTGCCTTTTGGCATGCCGTCTACAATGTCGAACATTACGACATCGCCTAATTCTTTTAAACCGATTAGGTGAGCCAGTGTCCCCCCGATCATACCTGAACCAATGAGGGCAACTTTTTTACGCGCCATATTCTTTTGCTCCTTTTATAATGTCATTCATTATAATGCCACTTATCTGGAGCTCATTATTCCTATACACTCTTTAGTGCAAGGTTTTTCTCCAAACAAATTTTTAACTCGGTGTGCGTGTGTGGTTAGCTTGAAACTGGGCGCGGCGCAAGGTCGCAGGTAGGAAAAAAACCTCACTTTGTGATTTTTTTTACAAGAAAGTCCAATTTCACTCTGATTCCACGTATAATATTACCTCTTTTTGCAACATCATCACTAAATTACTTACGCGAAACCCCGCACTCTCAACAACTATTACGCGTTTTTTTGAATTTTTTAGTGAAAAATATTATTAGGACTTTACGCTTTCAACACCTTTTTCGTCGTTACACAAATGCGCTCCGCGTTGCATTTCTATTAACCTGGAGGCCGTTCTCTCAAATAAAAAGGCATTATCACCTTCTTCATATAGCAGATTCGGCTCAACTTCTGCTGAGGCAACTAGGCGCACCTGGCTGTCATAAATTGTATCAATTAATGTGATAAATCTTCTTGCTTGATCTCTTTGGGCCGCCCCTAATTGAGGAATATCCTCGATAAAAATCGTGTGATATTTTTCGACTAAAGTCAAATAATCATCACGCCCTAATGGTTTCCCACATAGATCGTGAAATGTAAAGCGAGCAACTCCATTTAATGCTTCCGGCACTATAAGCGTGCGCCCTTTTACAATGATTTGCGCCTGCTTCCCTTCCGCTTTTCCGGTAATATGCTGCCACAGTTGGCACAGTTTTTCGTCAGCAGTTTGATCATTTGGACTGAAAAACAATTTTGCGCCCTCTAGTTCTCTCAAGCGAAAATCAATTGGAGAGATCACTTCATGGGTTATCATTTTACCATTGAGCATCTCTACGAAGGGCATGAAAAGCTGTCTATTTAAGCCATCCTTGTACAAATCATCAATTAAACAATTGGACGTAGCGACCAGGACCACTCCTTCTTTGAACAAAGCACCAAAAAGACGGCCTAAAATCATAGCATCAGCGATATCAGTTACATAAAACTCATCGAAACACAGTAATTTAGCGTCTTTTGCTAATTTTTCCGCAACCAGTGGGACTGGGTCTCCCTCATGGGATTGCCTGAAACGATTAATTTCATCATGGGCTAAGGCCATAAACTCATTGAAATGAAAACGTTTTTTAGGATGAAACGAAACATGATCGAAGAATAAATCCATCAACATGGTTTTACCGCGCCCTACTCCACCAAAAAGATATAAGCCCTTTGGCGCTTCATCGGTCGCATCTTTTCGCCCGAAAATGTTTGATAAAAAGCCATGCTCGGGAGGGTCATAATTGGCTAACCGTTCTTCAAGGCTGGCTAATTGTTGAACAAGCAGATACTGGGCGTCATCTGCCGTGATGACCCCAGTAGAAATCTTACTTTGATAAAATTGAAGAAAGTCGCTCTTCACCTTTATTTGCCTCAATTACCGCTTATTGGGTTCAAAAAACTATATTCGAACCATTTTTATCAACAAGGGCTAACGAATTGATCCACCAGCGTCAAGCAATTCGAAAGTTACAAAGTCAATTCTTGCTTTTTTCCAAATATACTGGCCATCCAACCCGTTAACCAGCCATGCAGAAAACGCAGCCCTGTTATGCCGTCATTTCGCACAGATTTTCTTGGTATAATCATTGCGAGACCATAAATATAGGTCATGTTCAGCTCAAACTTTGAGACGAAGCTTTCGCTCCGTTTTGATCATGATTTGTAGCTTAATAGTTTTTATATTGGAGGTTTTCCTATGGGATCTGTCTCGTTTAAGGGGGGACATTTTCGCAAGCTTTGGAACGTGGAACTTGAAGAATTCCGTGACCATTTATTACGCTTAAGCCCAGAAAGTCGGCACTTAAGATTTGGTGCTGAAGTTTCTGATGACTTTATAAAAGACTACGCGTCTCACGCACTTGATAATAATTGCCGTGTTTGGGGTTTTTTCGGCCCTCGCGGGAATTTGCGTGGAACCGGTGAACTAAAAACATTTACTAACAAAGAAGATTGCGCTGAAGCCGCTTTCACCGTTGAAGATCATTATCGCGGGCAAGGGATTGGCTCTGAACTTCTTAGCCGTATTATTCGCTCTGCACGCAACCGTGATATTCATCACCTTTACCTCAATTGCTTGAGTGAGAACCTTGTTATGCAAAATATTGCGCGCAAGTTCCAAGCCGATTTAACTTTTGATCATGGCGATGTTGTGTGTGATTTAAAACCGAGCCACGCAACAGCGCTTACCCGTCTTGGTGAAGTGATTGAGGATAGCAGTGGCCTGGTTTATGGCGTGCTTGATATCCAGCATCGCTGGGTGGATGCTCATTTGCATTAACATCTCTCACACGGCTGTTCCAAGCGCTAAAGGCGCTTGGGCCTACTTCTTTGATGTGCTTCAGGTTGCCTACCAGCAACCGCGCTCGCGCTGCGCCATGTCCCTCAGCCCAATAAGGGCTGAGCCCCTTCTTCGTTTAATATGTTTTGGAGTTTTTTCTGTCAGAGACTGCTAAGCAAGGTCAGCAAATTCTGTTGAGGTGGCGAGAAAATCATCGACCTTTTCACGGATCATTGTGAAAACTTCTTCAAAGTCATCGTAAACTTTTGGGTCGTCTAATGGTGTTGCTGCTGGGTCTGGAAAGGGCCAATGATAAACAACAGGCGCTCCAGGCCAAACTGGGCATGTTTCATTTGCTGCATTATCACAGACTGTGACAACAAGATGCATATGAGGCGCGCCTTCAGCTTCAAATTCATCCCAGCTTTTTGACCTAGCTTCCGTTACAGGAATTCCATGTTTCTTTAACGTTTCTAAAGCAACCGGGTTCACCACGCCTGTTGGTTTTGAACCCGCACTATAGGCTTTCCATTTATCACCAGCGACATGATTGATATAGGCTTCGCTAAGAATTGAACGTGCACTATTGCCTGTGCAGAGGATTAAAACATTTCTTTGTTTTGGAGTTTCCATGAAAGTGGCCTTTTACGTGAGAGATATTTTTAAAATTGATCGTTACACTATCGTTCGACAATATCCTTCATGGCATATGTCAATTTTACGACAAAGATATGACAGGTTTTCTCTCACGGCTATTCCAAGCGCTTAGGGCGCTTGGGCCTACGAGATGCGGCGCTAAGCGCCGGGCTACGCTTGTGCTTCGCCATGTCCCTCAGCCCTGATCCGGTTGCTTGTGGGCAACTTGAAGGATAAAAAAAAGGGCTGAACTCCTTCTTCGTATATTTTTGTTTGGGAGATATTTCTCACGGGCTACGCTTTTTCAGCTGTGCTTTAGGTTGGCTTTTCTTTGCTTCAGATGCCCACAAAGCATCCGCAATAAAACAACCGCGCTATTTCATTTTGAGGTGATTGCGTAGGCCGAGGATGAACATGCCGATCATTGAGAGTTGTAAGAACAACTGCATAAGCGCTAAGAACGTGATGTTGCTTTTTTCTTCGGCCTTTTCTTTAGACGTGCCGATGCTAGCTGTTATGATCTCATCATCATCCTCAACTCTTGAGAACAATCTTGTTTGGTCTTTTGAAACGGCTTTGGGTTTGCGGAAATATTTATGTTCTATTTGGACATAATTATCCAAGCAGCTATGCGCTCTTCCCACCTTATCGCTATAGCCTTCGCTCAAGAAAAACAATGCGTTATTTAATGAAATGGTTTTAGCGGCTTCAAAGGTTGTGAGTGTTTGCTCATTTTGACATTTACCAGCCATAAAGGCAGGAGAACTCGCGAGATATATATAGCTAAAACCATATAGAACTGCGATCCAACAAATCACGGGTCTAGAAAGAGAGCGACCGAAGTTAGAAGTCATTTCGTAAATAGCACCAAAACAGTAGCGTAAAAAACCTGTTGGGAATTCTATAATTTTATCTTTCAGATGACGGCGTGCTCTTATTTCGCCAGCATAAAAGGCGCGTTCTCTTTGCTGATCTCCTGCCTCTGTTGCAAGAGCACGCAGAGAGCGGAAGTTGAGCTCATCATCACGGTTTCGTCGATAATTTACCACTTGTTTGATCGAGTGTTTCACTCGGTTCATTGCCCATTCAGTCCATACAAGGTCATTAAAGAAGAACTTACGACGGCGCCTTGATTCCTTCTTTGTAGATTTTACTGCATTTCGAATACGTGGACTAAAATATGTTTTGCTCGGCGCTGGCAATACCTGCAGGTTGGTGATGCGCGGAGTTTGTTTAAAGCTTGCATCTTTGAAACTTGGAACTTCGTTGATGAATTTAGCATCGGAAAGTGCAAAAGTTTTTTCGGTTCGGATGGCTTCAAAATTGGAGGATTTTAAAAAGCGGCTATTTTCAAATGTTGCAAAGCTTTCAAACTCTGTTTGATGAAAGCCGGCATAGGCTTTAAATTGTGTTTCCTTGAACCAGGCCGCTTCTTCAAACTTTGCATCACTGAACCAGGCGGTTGCATGAAACTCGGCTTTGTTAAAAAGAGCAATGCCTTTTAGTTTTGCATGATCAAACCGTACATCGCCCGGGAAAATGAATTCTCTGAAATCTATATTAATTCCATGAACGGGAACTTTTTTTTCAACAGCGTATTTCTCATCTAAACGATGCTTGGCTTTGGCTTTGTTGGTGCATGTATCACCACAAACAAATTCAATGTTTGAAAAATCAACCAGTGCGCGATCTAGCCAGGCTTGTGTGACATCATTTAAGCCCCTGGTGTGATAGCAGTTTTTTTCAAAATCAAACTCAGTAGTGATGTCCCACTTGCCTAATTTAATAAGCTTTTGCTTTCTGCGGAGCAACCGAATAGCCCATATATTCCAGGCGGACTTGCCTTTTAGGTATAGATATATTGACTTTTGTTGGTTCATTCGTCTGCTAAGGCCTGTATATAAATTTTTTAGCATCAGATGCCATTTATAAGGCATCTTCTGTTGCCTACCAGCAACCGGTGAGAAGCATCCGCAAGACAACTGCTTTTTAGTTGTGCTTCAGATGCCCACACAGCATCCGCTAATTCGAATCGCTTTATCATAGCAGATCACAGAGTCGTGAAAGTTAATTTGATTAAATATATTTAAGAATATTTGTTAATTCTTAGGTGGAGATGGGCGAGAAAATAGAAAAATGGACACACAGATTAAAACCAAGACCTGTATAAGGATAACATAAAAAGGTACACCCAATAAGTAGCTGATTAAAAGAGCAGCCCCCATTGAAATAAGTGCCATAAATTTAGCCTTCATTGAGATGGCACCATGGCGTTGCCAATCTTTAATGGGCGGACTTAACTTGGGGTGGTTCATCAACCACTTATGCAACCTTTCAGAGCTTTGAGAGAAGCAAAAAGCTGCGAGTAGCAAAAAAGGTGTTGTAGGCAAGAGAGGAAGTGGAATGCCGATTAAGCCTAGCAAAAGTGCAATGCCACCTGCTATAGCCCAAAGAGTGCGCCGAAAGTGGCGTTTATTTTTCACTTTTGCTCCTCTATTCGACATCTAATCCACTCATTTTTTGAATGTTTTCATAAATTCTATCGTTAACTTTTACCAAGGTAACTCATAGCCTTCAGCATGCCAAAAGCTGCCTGTTTGCTCGATTGTTAGCGTGT
>JAEPQF010000093.1 GCA_017640685.1 Hyphomicrobiales bacterium | reverse complement strand
ATTAAAATGAATAAAAACTAATGGTCAGCTTAAAAACTCTAATCATGCCATCGCTTAATTCGCCCTTGAGCTTAAGTAATGCATATAACATATTAGATTAATTGTTTGCGAACTAATTTTACAGCACTTGAAACACTGGAAATTATAAATCACATCTCTTTAATGTTATAATGTAACATATATTATGGTAATGATCAGGTTGCAAGCTCAAGCATCAATTTTACCAAAATTTATCTGAATGCCAAAATTATCTGAATGAAGGACAGAAACAATAAATGGACGCCCCAGAAGATATTTACAGCACTAAAATTCTAGAAGTGGTTGCCGCCATGCCTCAATTAGGCTGTTTCGAAGGGGCTGATGGTTCTGCAAGCAAAAGCTCTAAATTATGCGGTTCAAAAATTGAGGTATGTTTGAATGTTGAAGATGGCAAAATAAGTAAATATGGCCAAACAGTTGAAGCCTGCCTGCTTGGGCAAGCGGCCGCCTCTGTGATGGCTCAAAACGCAATTGGCCTAACAAAAGAGGAAATTGTAAGCATAAGGGATGATATGTTGGCTATGTTGAAAGAAGACGGCCCCGCCCCAAATGGCATTTGGGCTGATTTAGAGGTTCTTTATCCGGTTAAAGACTATAAACCAAGGCACACATCAATGATGTTGGTTTTTGAGGCCACGATTGCAGCATTGGACGAAGCCGGGAAATCATAGTCCGTTACTTTATAAGTCAGCAATTTTAACAAAATCGAGTTTTCGATTATGAAGTTACTAACAATTCTAGATTTAATCTCGCGCTGGGCACTAAAGTTGCCAATTTATATCTATAGATATTCGTTATCTGCAGTGATGGGGCGCCATTGCCGCCATGAGCCAACATGCTCGCTTTATGCAATCGACGCAATTAACCTCAATGGAGCTTGGAAAGGCTTTTGGCTAATACTGTCGAGAGTGTGGCGGTGTGGGCCGGGTGGCAGCCATGGTTTTGATCCTGCTCCTGATTTAAGAGATGTGAGCTACCCGTTATGGAAAGCATGGGCTTATGGCGTCTGGCGCAAGAAAGATGAGACAGACAAAAACAATAATCAATGCTGCACTGGAATGAAAAAGACTAAATGAAAGAAATTGAATGAAAGAGAATGACAAAACAACATAAAAAGTAAAGTTCGGCCTCTAATCTTTTTTTATTGAGCCTGTAACCGTGTCATCCGCATTGCTAGAAGAAAGCCCTCGATCTTCTCTGTCAGATTTACCACGTGCAATTGCATTTTCTTCCTGTTTGCGCAAAGGCTTCACACGGTTGTTCCAGTGATTAAGCTGAGCTTTTCTAAACTTACGAATGGCACAAAAGGCGGGGTTCAATTTTTGATTTAATGTCATCCGCTGGCTTTGCTTATCATCTCGCTTCCATTTCATCTGATTGTTAAGAGCATTCTGAACAGATTTTGAAAGCCACCAACTCATTGAAAGCCGTTTGCTCGAGCCAAGCTCATCTTTAATCCCTGCCACTTGAAAATGGATAAAACGGTCTTGCGCATCAATGCCAGCTAACGCAATAGCATGGCTCCCTCGTGCCACTCGGGCATTTAAAAGCGCACTGGTCACTGAGGTCAGCTCTGGCAAAAATTGATGCTCTTGAGGTGGTGGGTTGTGATTGATAAAACTATGCTCAGGGCAACGAAACTTTTCTTTTTCTTGCAGATGTTTTGGGCTCTCTTTTAAAGTCACAGGATGGTTGCTAATCTGAATGAGAATAGGTTTCAACGCATTGTTTGAAAGTGTTTCAATTGCTTTGGCTAATTCCAAAATAGTAAGCATACCCGAATTATCAAAATACCCACCATCGACAACACGGTCGATAATACGCCCCTCCACATTGCGCAAATTACCATGTGGAGAAATCAAAGGAAAACGAGCGGAAAGGGAAACAGCTTTCGCAATAGAAATATCAGGAACAGCTCGCTGGCTTTGCTCATAATCCCAATTTGCATCAGATGGTGTTTTATTAGGCTCAGCATCTTGAGCAATTTCATGAGAAAGCAACTCATGTAAATCTAAGCTATCTGTAAAAATTGAAACTTCAGAAGAGAGCGAGCTTTGACTTAAATCCGCACTAGCTAAATAAGGGGCAAATTGAAGTTTCTCTTTGCGGTTATAAGTCGGCTCAAGCGGGGTTGCGATTACCCGTTTACCAGTTGAAACGGAAGTGCCATTTAATAACAAAAGAGGCAACCAGCGGTCATCATTTGGAACATAAGACAAAAGCGGGTCTAAAAGGTGAGGGCGCTCTGTTAACCGCTGAAACCGTTTATGCCATGAACGCTCTAAACTTTTCGCTCTGTCTGTATTGGTTATAAGCCCGATAATGCTAGAGAGCGCAAGGTTATCCCGAAAAGCAAAAGAGATCATCGCCGGTGATAAAAAGTCACCAGCCGTTATGGCTTGTAAGCAATTCTTCCAGTTTGGCTGATAGTAAAGCTTATCTTTCGTCGCTTCAGGCACGGAGAATAACAGACGATCTTGGCGAAGGGCTTGCCCCTTGCAAGCGTGCTCACCATACAAACTAGCGGTGCTGGTTTTTAATGATGCTGCATAGGCCGCACTTCCAAGTGACCCACCAGAGACAGAGGAAATCGCAAAAATATGTTTGGCAACATCTTGTGCTGTTTTGGGGCGCTCTGCATCTGGTAGTTGCTTTGGCCAAAACAAAGAAGGGTTGTCATGCAACTCGCCAAGCACTGTTGCCACAAAAAATGCTGAGCGAGACGCCCCGCCACTTGCCGCAATAAGAATAGGAGCAGGGCAAGCCCGTGGTGTTTCCTTGCAATTATGATGCTCCATCCATATCTCAAGTGCTTTTTTAAGAGCGAGTTTTTTAGGAGACGTATCCTCTGCACCAAGTTTATCAGAGATTTTGTGGGTGTCTTTTTTCTCAAATGTTTTTGCAAGCTCAACATCATGATTGTCCCCAGCCACAAAGCTCAGAGCAATTCCAAAAATGATGAACATGGTCAGAAAAGGAAACCGCAACTGATTAGAAAGAAACGTCACTGTGGTAAGAAGAGGCACCCAAATAGACAATAACAGAGGGAGCAAAAGGGCGCGGCTAATATCAAAGGGTGGTTGGTCAGGGCTATTAATTGCAAAGAGCGCCCAAATGATCATCACAATTGTCAATGCAAAAAGACCAAGCATCAGGCCGCGAACATTCTCAGACGGTGCTTCAAACCGAAAAAGCCCCAATTTGCGAAACGGAAAAAATTTAGGGCTATTCGCTTTTAACTGCTCGGTATAATTAGGGCGAACTTGTATAGGGAAATAATCTGAAAGAGCCCGTGTTTGCCTGAGCATAAAACGATGAGCTGCAGGCAAAAGCCTTGATAAAAACTTTAATAGCGCACGCCTCTTTGCAACAAAGCTGTAAAATAAAACACCCCACAAAATAGTAACTAATGGCAGCGCCAGATTATGCAGCACTTGCATGCGATAATGTTCAGCAAGGCGCGTTTTAAAATAAAGGTCGCTCGCTGCCGCCAACCAATAAAGAATGGCAATACCAGAGAGAATGAAAGCTGAGCGCCCTAAACGCCGCGTTATTGTTTGCACCAAGATAAGAGCACCCAAAACAAATATGAGCGGCATTATATATTGGTTCGGCGCGCTGCTGGTTAGAAACTGATCATCAATTTGTAAATTCTTTAGAGCATTCACTTGGCCAATAAAAATAGCAAGAATACAAATCCAGCCCAAATAGCGCGGCACTGCTTCAATCCAATAAGCATATTCAGCTTCATCACCGCGTGATAAAGGCCAGCTTTCAAATGATAAAACGGTGCGCGCGCAATAATGAACAATGAACGCCCAAAGAAAACTCAGGCCATAAAAGGTGAGCCAAAATTTTAGCGTGTTGATGTAATCCGCAGTTGTCGGGTTTTGATAGTAGGTCAGCTCAGTATAAAGGTCTTGCACTTGGGGGAGAAAGCTAAGCACTAAAGCCAGCAGCGCGCTAGCAGTGCTAACCCGGCAAAGCCACAGCACAAGCATGAGGCGGCGAATATCGCGCCAAACATCTGCGAAAAAATCAAACAGTGACCGCACCGCAAACATCAAAAATGTCCAATCCTCTTCGAGCTAACAAGCCTATTCAAGAAACACCTCTCTTCAAGTAAATAAGGGTGTACTTAAACAAAAATGTGAAAGTGAAACATCCAATCAACCAAAGACAAAGGATTGGGCGCGAAAAAACATGAATTGGGAAAAAGATATAAAAGCCCAATTTTTTCTTTAAAAAGAAAAGCACGCAAGAAACGAATAAGATTTTAGCTGAATTGAACCATCATGACGAGATGCACAATAAGAGTTATGCACATACCAACGCGATGCCAAAAATCTAGATTTTCTAAAATTCATCAGTGTGAATGGTTCTAATACTGGACTTTCCATCTTAAAGCGTGTAGATGGCCTATATTCTTGATCATCAGGAGCTTTCAGTGTGCTTATATGATTAAAGAATAAAATTCGTAAAATATATTCAATTTTCCACTTACCTGCACTGGTTTGCAGCGATTGAGAGGTAACAAAATGGTTTCCCTAACCTTCCCCGATGGGGCTACACGCGATTATGATGATGGTATCACCGGTTCAGAACTCGCATTATCAATTTCCAAATCTCTATCAAAAAAAGCTTTAGCTATCTCTCTTGATGGTGAATTGCAAGATTTGGCTGATCCAATTGAAAAAGATGGCCAAATTGCCATTATCACCAGAGACAATGAAGAAGCCTTAGAGCTTATCCGCCATGATGCTGCCCACGTGATGGCAGAGGCGGTACAATCTTTATGGCCTGAAACACAAGTCACCATCGGTCCAGTGATTGAAGATGGCTTCTATTATGATTTTGCCAGAGAAGAACCATTTAGCCTTGATGATTTAGAAAAAATCGAAGCGAAAATGCACGAAATCATCAAGAAAAATGAACCCTTCACCAAAGAATATTGGAGCCGCGAAAAAGCCATTGAGCATTTCAAAGCTAAGGGTGAGAATTTTAAGGTTGAGCTTGTTGAAGCCATCCCTGAAGGTGAAGACCTTAAAATTTACAAACAAGGCGAATGGATGGACCTTTGCCGCGGGCCGCACATGGTCTCAACTGGCCAAATCGGAACAGGGTTTAAACTCTTGAAATTAGCGGGTGCCTATTGGCGCGGTGACTCCAATAACCCAATGCTACAACGCATCTATGGTACTGCATGGAGTTCAGACAAAGAGTTAAAAGCATACCTCAATCGTTTAGAAGAAGCTGAAAAACGCGATCACCGACGTTTGGGGCGCGAAATGGATCTTTTCCATTTTCAGGAAGAAGCTCCAGGCTCAGTTTTTTGGCATGATAAGGGCTGGAGATTATTCCAAACCTTGATTGCTTACATGCGTCGTCGCCAGGAAGAAAATGACTATAAAGAAGTCAACAGCCCTGACATGATGGATCAAGGCCTTTGGGAAAAGTCCGGCCACTGGGAAAAATTTGGTGAGCATATGTTCACAACACAAACTCCAGATGAGCGTGTTTATTGCTGCAAGCCAATGAACTGTCCAGGCCATGTGCAAATTTTCAAAAACGGCCTGAAGTCATATCGCGATTTGCCATATAAAGTTGCAGAATTTGGTAAAGTGCACCGTTATGAGCCATCAGGTGCTCTCCATGGCATGATGCGCGTGCGTCACTTCACACAAGATGATGCGCATGTGTTTTGTACAGAAGAGCAAATAACTGAAGAATGTATCCATCTTAATAATTTGATCCTGTCGATCTACAAAGACTTCGGCTTTGAAGATGTGATCATCAAATTCTCTGACCGCCCTGAAAAGCGCGTTGGCTCAGATGAAGTTTGGGACAAATCAGAAGCAGCGCTTAAAACCGCCGTTGAAGAAGCAGGCATGACTTATAAGTTTAATCCTGGTGAAGGTGCGTTCTATGGGCCAAAGCTTGAATATGTCTTGCGCGATGCCATTGGCCGAGATTGGCAATGTGGCACAGTCCAGGTTGATTTGAACTTGCCAGGCCGACTTGGCGCATTCTTTATTGGCTCTGATGGTGAAAAAGCTCATCCGGTTATGATCCACCGCGCGATGTTCGGCTCACTTGAGCGTTTCTGCGGTATCTTAATCGAGCACTATGCCGGTCGTTTCCCATTGTGGCTGGCACCGCAACAAGTCGCAGTTTGTACCATCGTATCTGAAGCTGAACCTTTCGCTGAAGATGTGATGAAAAAACTCAAAGCGGCTGGGCTAACTGCAACGCTTGACATCAGAAATGAGAAAATCAATTACAAAGTCCGCGAGCACTCACATGCCAAAGTGCCAGTACTCTTTGTTATTGGTAAGCGCGAAGCGGAAGAAGGCACAGTCTCAATCCGCCGCCTTGGTTCAAAAGACCAGGAAGTGGTAAAGCTAGAAGATGCTATCGCCGCTCTAGTGGAAGAAGCAACACCACCAGACATGAGATAGTTCTCTAAAAAAACAAGAAAAAAAGCCCGCTAGGTGAACGCCCACCTAGCGGGCTTTTTTATTTTTACTCATTTCAGTTGCTTAAATTACGAAAAAGGAGCATCGCCCGAGTAGGGCAATGGGACATGGTGTAACGCTAGTGAAGCCCGGCGCACAAGATCAGTCTGAACGGAGCGCAGCGAGTACAGATAAACTGATCGCAAAAGAAGCGCCGCACCTCGTAGGTTCAATAGGTGCGGTTGCTTGTGGGCAACCTGAAGCACCATTAAAAGAGCATAGCCGTGAGAGAAAACTAAATTTAACGCAATGTAAGTAATACGAAGAAGGAGTGGCACCACTTCGGTGTCAGGACATGTCGTAACGCCAGTGAAGCCCGGTGCTTAGCACCCGCCCCTCGGAGGCTCAAACGCGTTAGCGTTTGAAATAGCCGTGAGAGAAAACTACTGTATGATCACTTCAACTTGCTTGGTGTCCCCAGCTGTCACCGTGAAGTTTTGGCTATATTTTTGCGAACCACGTTCAGCTAGAATGGTATAATCACCAGCTGCCAGAATATGAGTGGGAAGCGCACCAGCACTTTTCTTAATCAAATCACCTCGTGGTGAAAGTAGGCTCCATTTCGTATCAGCAAGGGCCTCACCACCTTTTTGATAAACAAGCTTGAAGGTCACTTTTGCTGAAAGATGATTAATCGTCGCTTCCGTTAATTTGCCGGCAACAAGAGAAATATCAGCGCGAGATTGGGCGTTTGCATCGCCATAAGTGCTGATAATGTGATAAATCCCTGCATTAAGGCGAACAACAACACCAGGTCTCACTTTGCTAATAACTTTAAGACGTTTGCCAAATTGGTCACGCTCATCAGAATAAATATCAAAGGTCACTTTGTTTTCTGAAATCGGCGTGCCATTAGCCAGAACAGAACTAATCCGCAAACCTCCTGCGTTTAAGATGAAATGTTCTGTTTTATTTTTGCCAGGTTCAATATTGACCTTGCGGGTTAAGAATGAACGGCCATAAGCTGCGTTGATGAGATAGGTTCCCTTAGAAAGAGACATTACTGGTGCAGCCGTTCTATGGGCGCTAATGAGTTTGTGCTTTCCTGTTTTCTTATCTGGCTTTTCATTATAAATGCGCCAAACAAGCCCAGATTTAATCTCGGTACCGCCATCATTTAAGTGAGCAACAAGAGCAAGCCCGCCATGGGTGTTATTGACCTTTAAATTGTTCTGCTCGAATTTATCTTTTAATTCTGTTTTGCCGTCCTTCTCAACGGCACCAGTGATGGTCTTTTTTGTTGGCTCAACAATAATCTCAGTCGCACCGGCCCAGGAATTATCTTCCCCACCCTCTGATTTGTTTTGCGCAATCAGTTGAGGTTTGGCAAGTTTCGCACGTTCAATACTAGCCCCAAGCGCAACGCTAATTTCTTTCGTCGAGCGAGCATATGTCAGTTTGCCATTAGATGGTGAAATGACACAGCTGAGTGGATTGATGTTGGGTGAGTTAGGTTTGCCAATACCAATAACATCAATGGTAATATTCGGGTTGGCTCCATTTAAGCTAAGTGCAGTCTCACAAGGGTTAAGAGGGCATTTGCCAAGTCCATCACTTAAAAGAATGATGCGCAACGGCTTTGATTTATCTTTAACTAAACTCGCCGCATCAAGAAGAGCTTGCCCAATAGGCGCCGCACCTCGTGGTCGTAAAGGGTTAATCATTGGCACAAAACTAGATGCAGATAATTTCTGCAAAGGTTTAATCACCTGAACGGAATTACACCCACGATTTTCAATATGTCCATAGGTGAGCAAACCAGCTTCGATTTTTTTATCATAAGTTTTCAAAGCGTTTGAAAGTGCTTTTTGTGTGATGGTGACTTTAATTTCATTATCAAGCTTCGCCCACATGCTTTTAGACAAGCCATATATAAAAACAACAGAAGGAGATGTGTCAGATTGAGCAAGCACTTTGAAAGGGGCGCTTACGAAAAGAAAGGAGCTGCAAATGACGCAAATAGCTAGCTTGTAAAAGGGGGAAAAGCCCTTTGTTTTACTTAATATTTGTTTTTTGAAGCGGGTGTTTTTTAAGTCTAATAGAGACATTATGCTCTCATTCTGTTTTTAGTCATTTCAGTGCAAAAATTACAATAGAAATAAATTCACACATGTAAGTTTAATTGATTTGCTTGTTAGATAAATCAAATTTTTTCGTCTTAAGCCCTTTAATCCTAAATTTTGATTGATACTGATCATTTCCAATCTCAGCAACAATTTTATATTGACCTGCTGATAGATAGAGATTTGGAGTGGGCTCAGCACTTTGCCAAATCATTTGCCCTTTTTTATCAAATAATTGCCAGAAAATTTGATGACGTGACAAGGCATCATTGCGGTTTGAAATAAGAAAACTAACAAGAGCTTGACGGGTTGAAAATTTCACAACGCGTTGAGCTGCATTTTTAATTTTCACATCTTTAATACGCGCGCGTGCCGTAGCAGAAGTTCTAAAGATCAATCGATAAGCCCCAGGCGAAAGTTTTATAGGTTTAGAAAAGTCAGAAAGTTCAGCCACATGTTTGGGGCTAGATTTTTCTTTAAGGCGTAAAATTTCAAGAAGAGGCGTTTCGCTTTCGTTTTGCCCATTGGTTCCATTGAGTTCTATTTTCAAAAAACCTTGTTTAAGAGTAATATCATGCGCCAAAACTTGCGACGCCTGAATTGAAAAACTATGCCGTGTTTCAGCGTAGCCATCTTTAATATGAGCTAAATATTTCCCTGGGTTTAAATCAAACTGAGGAGATTTTGCTTTTGAGCGCGCAACCTCAATTAATTTATCAGTCCGTAAATCTGTTCGATAAATTTTAACAAAAGGAGCTGATAGGAAATTATTCTTAGATGCACTTTGAAGGTTTAACCGAAAACGGCCAGTTTTTTTCCAGATAGGAATTTGAATGACTTTTCCTGGAGCCGCATGCAAAAACCAATTCTGCATTTTGCCATTGTCGATACCTGAGATTTTATAAGTCCCTGCTGGAATAAGCCGAGTTTTGTCTGAGTTTGTTAAATCGATCAGCATCGTTTCGCCAGAATTCTCTTGAGAAGATGTTTGTACTGAGTTCTTTTCTTTTTTCTCAAGCTGTTTCTCAAGCAATAATTTACCAAAGCCAGAGCGGCTATCAGGACTTGTCCATCCAGTAGGAAGTTTCAGTTGGCTTAAATTGAAAATGAAGCGTTCCTGAGCTCTCTTATTTTTTTGAATGTCTATATCACGAATGACCTGATACTCGTCAAAGTCAGCTACAATGCGATATGCACCAGGCGATAAGTCAAATTCCGCTTTAGCTTTCTCACTTGTCCAGGGAGGAAGGTCAGCCTCAGCAACACCTTCTGTATTTAATTTTTCAATTTTCCAATTTACACCAGTTTTCAAAGCATCACTCGTCTCTCCAAGATGAGCAGAGAGGAAAATACCAGGTTTAATGGTGACCTTTTTAGGCTGCTGTTTTTTAGCGACTGGCGTTTGAGGACGGGCCCCTTTAAGGCTTGTTCCTAAAGCAGAAGAAAGGGCAACTTCTAAAGTCTCTCTGTCAGAGGGGGTATGAAAACTTCCTCCAGAATTTTCTGAAAGGCAGCGCAATGATTGCGCGTCTTTAGCTGACATGGAAAACGCAATCACATGAACGGTCAGTTTATTGATTTTCGCAAATTCAGGGGTGAGTAAGGCACAAGGGTCTTTGCGACAGTTTTCAGGACCATCGGCGAGGAGAATAATGGAAGCTCCTTTAGCGCCTTTTCTATTTAAAATTTTAACGGCTGAACTCAAAGATGAGGTAATCGGCGTTTTGCCAATCGGCTTAATCCGGTTAACAATGCGCGAATAAAGCAGTGGGTTTAACGAAGTCGGTTGCTTGAGCAATTGAATATCAAGACAAGCAGCGCGTTTCCGGTGGCCAAAAGACATAAGCCCAAGATCTAGTTTTCCTTCAAAGGGGCGAATGGCCCCAGCAATCGCCTTTCGAGCCACTAGAATTTTATGACCATCTTTGATTTTGCCCCACATAGAACCAGACCCATCAAGAATAAGCATGGCTTTAGGATTTGATGAAGTGCTTGCATCTGCCGCAAAAGCAACTGAGGAATGAGTGAAATGGAAGAGTGTGACAAGAAAAAATACACCTAAAAGACGCAACGCTTGATTTAAAAATTTGAAAGCTACCAAGACAGCCTCATAGCTAATTTTGTCAGTATTGAAAGCCACTTGCATCATCATAAATCTTATTTTCAGTCTAACAATTGCATCAAGAAACAAGCCAGATCACAATAAATTTGGCAGTAAAGAAAACCTATCAGCAATGATTGTAACTATTATCACGAAATAAGCCAATTTTTTGAAAAAAAACTCAAAAATGAGCTTTTCTATTCAAGAAATGCGCGAACTCAAAAGATTAACAGAGCGTTAAGGTGAATCACGTAAAGTTGAACCGAACTTAGGTTGAATATTCGTAGTGCGTTACAATAACAGAACTGGTAATAAAATGGCTGTTGGATCCACAACGCAAATCCCTTTAAAAATTGAAACAGCGCTCAAAAAAGCCGCTGCTGCAACAGGTGTGGATTTTCAATATCTGGTAGATACAGCCAAAAGAGAAAGCGGCTTTCGCGCCAGTGTCAAAGCGCCAACATCTAGTGCATCCGGTCTATTTCAATTTATTGAAAGCACGTGGCTACAGATGGTCAAAGAAAAAGGCCCTGAACTTGGCTTGAAAGATGTGGCTGCTCAAATCACCAAAACAAGTTCTGGAAAATACCGTGTTGAAAATTCTGAAACACGAAAAGAAATTTTAGAATTAAGAAACAAACCTGAAATCGCAGCCCTTATGGCAGGTGCGTTTACTAAAATTAATGCTGAAACTATTGAAGCAAAAATAGGGCGCAAGCCAACTTCAGGCGAGTTATACATTGCTCACTTCTTAGGGGCTCATAATGGCAGTAAACTCATTCAAGCCTCATCACTAAAGCCAAATATGAAAGCCGCTGACTTATTCCCCCAAGCTGCGAATTCGAATAAATCCCTTTTTTATAAAAGCGGAGATGCTGTGAGCGTGAAAGGGCTTTATCATAATTTAGTACGCAGGCATTCAGTGCAGCAAATCGACGTTGCACAAAACAAACAAGAAGAAAAAATCGCAGAACTGGCCGCAGTAAAACAGCCAATCATTTTGCAAGGCTCAGCTGACTATCAAAAGAAGCAAGAACCATTAGTGGCTTCAAAAACTGAAACAAACAATCATATTGGTCAGATCTTTCATCAAGGATTAGAAGGCGCTCTCTTTACCAATGTTGAAGCTCCAAAGCCACATAATCAAGTTGAAACAAAAGTCGCGAGCTTAAACGCAGAAGCTATTGATACAGGCGGTTCCCATAATGGAGATGGGCGAATTGGTGTGTGGGGGGGAGCTATATCATCGCCTTTATCCTCAGCAGGACAGGCTGAAAAGTTTGCCGTGAATGAAACAGGCAAACAAAAACCAATTTTAGATCTTAGTGAAAATAATGCGCCTAAGGCCCGCCAATTATTTCGTAAAGGCGGGCTAGGTTCAAGCTGGTTTCTCAAAGCTGAAAAAGGGAATGAATTATTCAGCCGCCTGTTGTTTTTCAGCGCGCTCAAACTCATGCTTTAAAATTTTCATCACCATCTGACGAAGCCCCGTTGAAATCGCGTTGGCCTTTGGGTCATCTTGGTGTTTGGTGCATTCTTGAACAATGGTTTGAATAGAGCGCACATGCAGCTCAGCAATTTTCGGACTGATGCGAGAAACCTCAGGTGTTTTTTCAAGGAGGTTACAAAGCGTGTCGCAAATCTCAGAAACTATAGGGTAGCCTAAAGTGGTTGCTTGTCCCTTTAAATCATGAACAATAGTATGAACCTCTTCGCCAGCAGCACTATCAAGGCCATCTTGGTGAACTTGTGGCAGTTTAGAAATAAGCTCATCAACAGAACTATTCATCCAACCATCAAATTCAACACTCAATTCTTCGATGGCGCTTTCAGCCGCTTTGATCGCTTTTTTGCAAGCATTACCAGCACTTCCAGGTTTAAGCACGCGGTCTTTTAGATCCGTGCGTGGTGGAATAACGATCATTTCATCATCTTGAACTTTGGGCATTTCTGCAGACATAATTATAATCTCTACTAACTTAAGGTTACTTAAAGAGAAACTTGTTCACCAACCATGAAAGCGTTGGAATCAGTTTTGCGGCGTTCATCACCTTTAAAGTTCGGGTCAGCACTCCGGCGACGGTCAGGTCCAAAATAGGTACTAACCTTAATAAAGGGGCGTGGGTTCTCAATCACATTTTGAACACGCTTATAAAGAGCATTCGCCGAAACCGGCTTACATAAAAACTCTGTGGCACCAGCATCTCTGGCTTGCAAAACACGTTTGCGCTCAGAATAAGCGGTGAGCATAATAATAGGTAAATACGGATGCTTAGACCCATCTGGATTGCGGATCATTTGCGTCAATTCAATGCCATCAAAAATCGGCATCTTAATATCTGTAATCAAAATATCGGGAAGAAAGTTCTCAACCGCTTCAAGAGCTGAAGCTCCATCTTCAGCTTCGCAAATTTCACGTGAACCAAAGGCACGCAATAATGTTCGCACGATGCGGCGCATATGCGCATTATCATCTGCAACGACGAATCTCAGTTTATCAAATTCAATTTTTGCCATAGGCTTACGGGTCCAGATCAACTCAAAACTAAACTCTAGTCCCTTAAAAAATTAAGGTTCCCGAATTTCTCAACATACTGACTATAAGGGAGAACCATTTAAGAAAGATTTGACAAAAACAAAAATATTACCGGTAATTTGCAAGCTGACAAAGCAATTTAAGTCAAAAAACAGCTTATTCCTTATCAAGAGTAAAAGAACTGTTCGTTTATGATACGCTCATCTAGTGCATGGC
>JAEPQF010000092.1 GCA_017640685.1 Hyphomicrobiales bacterium | reverse complement strand
AAAGTTGGTAAGCAAACCGTCTCAATCGAAGTGACGAGTGTTGTTCGAGCGTCTAAAACATCGTTCCAAGTCCGTTGGCAAGAACGTGTCTTTGAAAATGGATCTCTTACCGCCACTCATCGTTACACGGGTGTTTTTTCGATCATCATTAAGCAGCCAAGTGACGCCGAGACCCTGCGCAAAAATCCGCTTGGCATTTATGTGCACAGTTTGAATTGGTCAAAAGATCTCAACTCTCTCAAAAAATAAAATCAAGTTTTTAATTGTAATCACGTTTCGGAGGTTTGTCTTGATGAAGCTATTCTTGTTTCTCTTTCTTATATTGGGGCTCAATGCCTGTGCTACCAAACAAAAGGTGGCACAGATTAAATATGACAATTTCAAAAAAGCGGTTAAAGTTCCCGAACCCGCGCGACCAGTTAAGATTGTTGAAAAACTCAAACCTTTACCATTACCAGGGCAACTGAAACCACTGAAGCTTTCTTCGAACATCAAGAAAAAACACCTTAAGAAACCGAACAATAAGATTGCAGTTCCTAAGCGTTTGCAAGCCGCAAAACGAGCCGCGCTTTATACCCCTCAAAAACAAGGCTTTATCAATGCTATCCAGGTCTATCCCTTTAGTAAAGGGGCGCTTTATCAGCTTTACAGCGCTGTCAATCAAGTGAGTGACATTGCGCTTGAGCCCGGAGAAAGGCTCATTTCTGTTTCGGCCGGTGATACGGTGCGCTGGAAGGTGGGGGATACCACCAGTGGGCAGGGCGCTTATCTTCAAGTGCATGTGCTCGTCAAACCCATCGCCGCTGATTTAACCACTAATCTGGTCATCAACACTGACAAACGTACTTATCACCTTGAGCTAAAAAGTCACGAAAGCGCTTATATGTCTTCTGTCTCTTGGGAGTATCCAGAAGATAGTCTCAAAGTGCTAAAAAAACGCAATAAAAGAGCTTTCGCAATTGAGCAAAACCTTATCAATCGTAATCTTAAGCTTTCTAATTTGAAGTTTCGCTATCGGATTACAGGGTCAGCTCCTTGGAAACCTATTCGTGTCTTTGATGATGGCAAAAAGGTTTATATCCAATTCCCTTCTGGTCTTTCACAAGGAGAGGCGCCGCCCTTATTTGTTATGGGGTCAAACGGCAAACCTGCGTTGGTGAATTACCGCGTGAAAGGCACCTATTATATTGTTGACCGCCTATTTGCTGCTGCCGAGTTACGACTTGGTGGCAAATCGCAAGACACGGTTCGGATCATCAGAACGGATGCCATATGGCGGGAGGTAGGCGATGACTAACTCTGAAAAAGACAATCAGTCTGAGACTATAGATGAGGAAGAGACTGCATCTCAAGATATTCCCAATCCAATGGCGGTTTTGGGAGAAGATTTACGGTTGCGGGCCAAACCACGCCCCGTGCGGCGTATCAACAGACTTAACTTGTTTATTGGTATTCAAATTGTATTAGCTATTTTATTTGGACTGATCATTTGGTCATTATCGTTCAAAGGCGAACGCGGGCATAAACAAACGGAGCTTTATAACACCAAACGCAAAACCAAGCCGGAAGGACTTGAGACCCTACCAAAATCCTATGATCAGATCCCAAAGTTAGGCCCACCTTTTCCAGGTGATTTGGGACGTGCTTTAAAAAAAGCAGAAAAAGATCTGAACATTTCCCCACGTCAACCGTTTCGCCCTGATGCATTGACTGATCTTGAGCGAGCGCAGCGTATTCGCTTGGCGCGTATGGCCCAGCAAGGCCGTGAGTCACAATTGTTTTTTAGTCTCAACCGGAAAATGAAAGATAATAAAAAGACGGATCACGCTTCGAGT
Organism: Hyphomicrobiales bacterium; assembly: GCA_017640685.1. Classification (GTDB taxonomy): domain Bacteria; phylum Pseudomonadota; class Alphaproteobacteria; order Rhizobiales; family HXMU1428-3; genus HXMU1428-3. The sequence goes on along the minus strand of JAEPQF010000092.1, from coordinate 12,036 downwards.
TTAAAAAGGTCTTTAAATCAGCTATCTACTCAGTTGACGACTAACAATCCATTATCTGGTTTAACGCAACTCTCAAATGGCCAAGATTCCGATGCCGGTAAACAAGCCAATAAACTTAAGTTTTTAAACAGCACTCCTGCAAAAGCCATTTATAATCCACATGGTTTGCAAACACCGGTATCACCTTATCAGCTTATGGCTGGCACAGTGATTTCTGCATCCTTGATCTCAGGGCTCAACTCTGATTTGCCTGGCCAGGTGATGGCACAAGTGACATCTCCTGTCTATGACACGGTCACAGGTCAGCATCTTTTAATTCCACAAGGGGGCCGGCTTATTGGCAAATATGACAGTGTGGTGGCCTTTGGCCAAGAACGAGCCCTCGTAGTTTGGTACCGCCTCATTCTACCCAATGGAACATCGATGGTCATAGATAACCTACCTGCCAGCGATGAAGCAGGTTTTGCAGGCCTCAAAGATCAAGTTGATGTGCATGGCTGGCAGCTTTTAAAAGGCATTGTGCTGTCAACTTTACTTGGTGTTGGCACAGAACTCACCTTTGGTAATAATGAAAATGAACTTGTCAAAGCATTGCGTTCATCCACACAAAACAATGCTGATCGTGTTGGACAAAAACTTGTTGATAAGCATTTGGATATCCAGCCCACATTAAAAGTCCGACCTGGCTGGCCTCTGCGTATCATCGTTAACAAAGACATCATCTTAAAACCCTACAGTTCGAATGAGGTTCATCCATGATCAAATTAGCCCCTTTGCCGCGGAGCAACCCGATAAAACTCACTATCCAGGTCTTGCCTGACCTGAAAGAAAAACTGGATGATTACGCCATCATCTATGAAGAAACCTATGGCAAAGCAGACCAAGTTACTGACTTAATTCCATATATGTTAGAGTCGTTTCTTGAAAGCGACAGCGCCTTCAAAAAAAATAGGCGGAGTGTTGAAAATAGAGGGGAAAAACCGTCTTCAAAATCTAATGAAACCACAACAGAGGAACCACCTGCCTCATCGGGCATTAGGTCTGCGCTTTCGTTCTCTAAAGACTAGAGCATTCCTCTTTTGATGAATTCAAAGAAATGCTCTAGTTCTTTGTTTTAGCGTTCCTTTTTCAGTGGCGCTTCAGGTTGCTCACTAGCAACCGCGCTATTCCTAAAACCGGTATCCACTTTTAGGCGGAACGCGCTAGATGGTCTCATAGATTTGGATAGGTTTGAGTGCGTATATCATGTGAGATAAAAAGATTGGAACATGCCCTTCGTGTGCTGGCGAAAATCGTTGCCTTGCATGGGGATGTCTATCTACCTTTGTTTGAGCGAATTGAAAAAGAATTACTTGCGGTAAAAAAACAGGAAGAATTGCGGCAAAGAGCGCTAAATCTTGCGTCCATGAAAGACAATTCTCATGAAGGCCCATCACATAAGAGATGAGCTGGCGGGGCGTAAGCAATTTTTTTAAGCCATTCGGCCTTTTGTTCCAAACTTGGGCCAGATCCATATTTAGGTCGATGAAATTTATGTCCCATTAATTCAGCTTGAATCCGTTCAGGAGCTTCCACTTCAATTAATCGATCCTGGAAAGTGTGTCTGAGCGAATAAAGCGTGTGACCTGGGGTTGGGCGCAGCCCATGCTCCATCAAATATTTATTGATAAGTGCAGTAAGGCTATCTGTGTTTCCCTTATAACGCTGAAACCCTTGTGGATATAATTGCAGAGCAGTAAGCGCAACTCCGATCAGTGGAATATCTCGTTGACTATGATCTGTTTTAAGGACGCGGTCATGAGGGCGGATGCAAATATGAGGAATTTTACAATCTAGCTGAATGTCACAAAGGGTTAAATTGACTAATTCACTGGGGCGTGCACCAGTTCCAGCCATAACATAGATCAGTGTTTGGGCTTCTTTGTTCAACCCCTCAAAAGCATGATCTGCAAGCAAATTATTTTGCACATATTCAGCTTTAAAAGCGATGCGCGGATTATGTTTTTCTCCTTTTAGCCGCATGGCTGCAAAGGGTTTGTTTAAACCAAGTCGCAATTTGTCATCAAGCTCATTGATGATTTGATTAATATGACCGATGTCTTTATTGGCAGTTCCTGGATCCATATGTTCATTTTCAACGCGATCAATCCACCAAGCGCGAAAATCAAGTGCATCATCTCTGGTGATTTCAGAGAGGGCCTTGTTGCCGATGACTTTGATTAAGTTCCTCACCGCTTTTTTGCGTGGGTTTTTCCATTTACGAATTTGATCTTCTGATTTGCCATGCAAGCTATCACGGGAAAGATCAAAGAATTGCTCAAGCACTTTATTTAAAGGAAGAATTGGTTTTTCAACACCGCCTAGAACGGCGCTTACCGCAGACTGATTGGCAATAAGACGGGATTGTTCCAAGGTTTGTATGCGCTCAATGATTTCATCTGTTTTGGTCTCCTTCAATTCCATCATAGGTTTGTATTGAACACCTAAGATACGAGCTCGATTGATGGCGCTTTCATAGCTTGTAAATGAAGTTTCAGTTTTATCTGTCAGCAAGGACTGCCAAAAGGCTTCGGTTTCGCGATTGATCCGATCTGCCACGATGAGAGCTTCTGATTTTATCTGTTTCTTTGTTGAGAGGCGAATAAATTTTCTTGTATCTAACGCTTTAACGTAAGCTGGTACACGGCGTACATACTGCCAATAAGAACCGCGTTTTGTGAGATATTCTGCTGACATGGATCCTGAATTGTTGCACAAAATGTTGTACATTTTGTTACACAAGAAAATGGCGGAAACAAGATTCAATTTAGAAAAGCAGAGAAAAATACATATAATTCAGTGTATTATCAGAAGATAGGCAAAAGTAAGAATGGCGGAGAAGAAGGGATTCGAACCCTCGAGACGGGACAAACCGCCTACTCCCTTAGCAGGGGAGCGCCTTCGACCACTCGGCCACCTCTCCGCCGACAGGCTTACATCAAAATGCCCCTAGAGTTCAAGGGGTTTATGACGCTTATTTAAAAAAATAACATTTATTTTAGCAATTGCTTGTTTTCGCGGTGTTTTTTGTGGTTTTTGATTTATGTCTCCATGGCTCTACAGGAGAAAATTAAGGTCAAATTTCGTTAAGACGCTTGTTTTTCTTCTTTCTAGTTCTGGAATTGTCGCTCTCTGGGCTGAAAAAGCTCTTTGAGCGGCTCAACTGTATTTATATTTGCAAATATATTTTTCATGGATGGAAGGAAATACTCATTTTTGGGCGAATCATCTACTCTTTTTAAAAGTCGAAGCGGTTAGATGCATTTAAATGGAGATTTCTATGGGGCTAGCGAAAAAGGTTCAAGGTCAGGAGCAACAGGCGATTTCTCCTGAAGTTATTCAAACCCTTGAAGCAGCGCTTAAATGTCATCAAGCGGATGATTTAAAGCAAGCTGAGAAACTTTATAAAAAAGCTTTAGCTGCCAGTCGCCAACATTCTGAAGTGGCGATTTTATGCGCTGTGTTTTATCAGCAAATTGGACGCCATAAATATGTCATTACGCTTTTAAAGAAAGTTCTTTTAAAAGACCCTCTGAATTTTAAAGCGCTTCATTTGATTGGGAAATCATATTTGAACGATCGCCAATTTGAGCAGGCGCTTCAGGCTCTTCATCAAGCGCATACACTTGACCCTAATCATGCTGAAGTTTGTTTTAAAAAGGGGCTTTGTCATCATAAGATGGGGCAGTTTGATTTTGTGCTGCCACTTTATGAAAAAGCATATAGTGGGATTGAGGGATTAGCACCTGGTGATCAACAAGCATTGTATCATTCTCTGGCGGATTATTTAATGTCTAAAGGGCGTGGAAGCGAGGCTGTTTCTTATTTGGAGGATGCTATTGCAAGAGGGCTTGCCAATGAACAATCTTTACTGCGCCTTTCAATAGCTAAAGGAGAAGGTGATGCTTCTTCTATGAGGCATATTTTGGATGCTCTCATGCTTGATAAATCCTATGGTGATGCCCAGGCGGTTCTCGCTCTTGCTTGTGAGAAGGGGAATATCCCATCTCTTGTGAATTCTGAGATGAGAGATGTTATTGAGGCTGCTTTCCAGAATAATCAAGTGAACCATCAATCTCTGGCCTTGCCTTGGGTACGTAATCTCTTTTTACATTTAGATGAGACTTCATATGAAAAAGTGTTTAACACACCAAACTATGACGCATTGGTTGAGCAACTCAATGATGAGAAAATTAAAGCGGAGCTCTATTCGACTTATTTTGCATCAGGCCTGAAGGCCATTCGCCCGATCAGTCTTGATATGGAGCAATTCTATCGCTTTTTGAGAATGCATTATTTGCTCAAGATTAAAGACAATAAGACATTGAGTGATGATGATTTAACTTTGCTAGGTGCGATGGCTGAGCAATGTTATTTTAATGAATATATTTTCTCAGTAACTGAAGAAGAAGCTGAGTTTATTAAGGCACTAAAAGAGAGATTGGAAGGCCTTTTCTCATTTGATGAAAGGCAAACTCAAGAGCTGCTTCTCTTTGCTTCTTATGAGCCTCTCCTTAGTTTGGGCAATCATAAGCTTTTGAAAAATTTAAAAACATCACATGTTCTAGCAGATGTGATCGAGTTGCAGGTTAAAGAACCTTTAGAAGAACAGCGTTTAGCTAAGAAAATAAAATCGATTGGCTCGATTGAAAATGAAGTCTCTAAATCAGTTCGCCAACAATATGAAGAAAACCCCTATCCGCGGTATCACTCGGAGAGTATGTTCAAGCCTTTTCATACTCAAGTGATTGATGACGCTTATCGGGGCAAGTTAGATGTATTGATCGCTGGTTGCGGAACGGGCAAACATCTTCTCTCATCTTATAATTTTTATGGGTCTGCGAACTTTGCTGCGATTGATATTAGTAAGGCCAGTTTGGCTTATGCGAAACGCAAGCTGATTGAATTTAATTTAGATGACAAGTTTCAGCTTTATCACTGTGATATTTTAGAGGCAGACAAGGCTGGTGGCCCTTTTGACTTTATCGAGTGTTGCGGTGTGTTGCATCATATGGAGGACCCGCTAGCAGGGTTACAATCACTCTCAGGGCTGCTTAAACAGGATGGTTCTATTAAGCTTGCGCTTTATAGCCGAATTGCCAGGCAATCAGTTTATGATGTTCGTGAATTTATTCAAAAAGAAGGGTTTGAGCCAACAGCTGAGGGCATTCGAGCTTGCCGAGAAAAAATTATAGAGACGAGATTTTCTTCAGAGACACCGTTTCCAATTTATCAATGGCGTGATTTCAAGTCACTTTCTGAATGCCGTGATTTGATGTTTCATGAGCAAGAGATTTGTTATGATTTAAATGAGGTTGAAGCATTGCTCAATGCAGCAGGGCTTCAATTTGAGGTCATGCTCGTTTCTCCATCAGTTCAAGATAAATTTGCCGAGAGTTTCCCTATTGGTGGGGATGCGAAGGATTTGAAATGTTGGGCGAACTATGAAGAGGCAAACCCAACAGCTTTTTCAGCTATGTATCAATTCAGGGCGCGTAAAAAGATTTAAAAAGAATGCCTCTTAAGTTTGCAGTCTAATGCTTTTATTAAGATGTGAAAGTTGGACCGGTTTTACCGAATTCGTAAACCATTTTGCCGTTGACGAAAGTTTTTAATACACGGCCTTCTACTTTTGATTCATCAAAGGCACTATTTTTGGAGCGAGACTGGAGGAGATCTCTGTCTATAATCCAAGGGGTGTTGAGATCAAAGAGTGTTAGATCAGCTGGTGTGCCAACTTTGATGCGTCCGCCTTCTAACCCTAAGATTTTAGCAGGATTTATCGTCATCGCAGCCAAGAGTGTGCTTAGCTCAATTTCCTGATTATGATAAAGGCGCAGAGCTGCGGGGAGCAGCGTTTCCAGACCGACAGCACCATAGGCAGCTTCTGCAAACGGTTGGCGTTTGACTTCTGCGTCTTTTGGATCGTGTGCGGAGACGATGACGTCAATGTCGCCATTTCTCAAACCTTCAACCATGGCGACGCGATCTTCTTCTTTGCGCAATGGTGGGCGGACTTTGCAGAAGGTTCTATAAGGGCCGATGTCATTTTCATTTAAGGTGAGGTGATTGATTGAAACACCTGATGAGACATGGATACCTTTTTGTTTTGCGTCTTTGATGATGTTTAAACTATCAGCGCATGAGATGGTTGCGTTGTGATAACGTGCACCTGTATCTGCGGCTAGACGCATATCACGCTCGAGCATGATGGTTTCTGCCAAGGTTGAAATGCCTGGCAAGCCGAGGCGGGAAGAGACCTCACCTTCATTCATCACGCCATTACCGCGCAGGTCTGGGTCTTCTGTGTAATGCACAATAAGGGCATCAAAATCTTTACTGTAAGAGAGAATGCGGCGCATGACTTGTGCGTTGGTGACGCTGTTTTTGCCGTTTGTAAAGGCGATGGCGCCAGCATCAAGCAGAAGGCCGATTTCTGTCATTTCATCGCCTTTAAGCTCTTTCGTCATAGCGGCCATAACGTTAACACGAACGATGGCTGTGTCTCTGGCGCGGCGCTGGAGGAAGTCTACAAGGGCGACTTCGTCAATCACGGGGTCTGTATTTGGCATGCAGACCATGGTGGTGACGCCGCCAGCAGCGGCAGCTCTACTGGCTGAGGCAAGGGTTTCTCTGTGTTCTTCGCCAGGTTCTCCGGTGAAGACAAGCATGTCTATGAGGCCGGGGCATAAAACATGACCAGCGCAATCAACGACTTTGGCACCATTTGGTGCATTTTTAGAAAGGTGCGGGCCGACATCAGTGATGATGCCATCTTCAATGAGCAGACCGCCCATTTCATCGCGGCCACTTTCTGGGTCTATGATGCGGGCATGGATGAGGGCTGTTGGCTCAGAGTTGCTGGCCAAAGTTTCATTTTGAGGTTTGGATGAATTATTATTATTCTGGCTCATTAGGTTTGCTCGCAAGAGGTCGGTAGATGATGTGAGAGGGCCTCTAAGATGGCCATACGGGCAGCAACACCCATTTCAACTTGTTCTCTGATAACGCTGCGTTGGTCATCAGCTAATGTGGCATCAATTTCAACGCCGCGGTTCATTGGGCCTGGATGCATGATAAGGGCATCTGGTTTTGCGAATTTCATTTTTTCATGGTCGAGCCCAAAGAAATGGAAATATTCGCGTGGAGAGGGAATGTAAGACCCTTGCATGCGTTCGCGTTGCAGGCGGAGCATCATGACAATGTCGGCGTCTTTCAAGCCTTCTTCCATTGAATTGTAAACTTCAACACCTAATCTGTCTGGGTTGGATGGTAAAAGCGTTGATGGGGCCACAATGCGGACGCGGGCACCAAGTGTGTTTAAAAGACTAATGTTTGATCTTGCGACGCGGGAATGTTGGATGTCTCCGCAAATGGCAATGGTGAGGCGTGCAATTTTGCCTTTGTTGCGGCGAATGGTGAGAGCATCGAGCAAGGCCTGTGTTGGATGTTGATGGCTGCCATCGCCTGCGTTAATCACTGAGCAGTCAACTTTTTGACTAAGAAGTTCAACGGCGCCTGCGCAATGGTGGCGCACCACAAGAATGTCTGGGCGCATGGCGTTTAGCGTCATGGCGGTGTCAATTAAGGTTTCACCTTTGCTGATGGAAGATGATTTCACGGACATGTTCATGACATCGGCGCCAAGGCGTTTGCCGGCGAGCTCAAAGGAACTTTGTGTTCTTGTTGAACTTTCGAAGAATAAATTAATCTGAGTGCGTCCGCGCAGGATATCTTGCTTTTTTGCAACTTGTCGGTTGAGTTTGGCAAAACCGTCTGCGAGGTCGAGGAGATAGGTGATTTCTTCCGCTTTCAGCTCATCGGCAGATAGCAAATGGCGGTGCGGGAAGGCAATCTTTTCTTGTTTATTTTGTGTGCTCATTAAAGTTTATTCTATAGGTGGTTTTGATGAAAAGCTCAAGGTAAGAAAATGTCTTTTTGTGTAGAAAGTTGGATATGGTTACTTTGTTTTATGGCTTAAAATTGCATGACCTTTGGATTTGTATTCTCGCCTGTAAAGGATGGCTATGATGAGGGTGGTGGCCAGCATGAATATTAATGGGTTAAAAAACCAACCACATGCGGCAATGCCGTAATAATAAGTGTGTAGCCCGCCATTTGAATGATAGCCAGCTAAACCTGATAAATTGGCGACGCGGCTGGCATGAGCTTTACACATTTCAATATTTTCTTCTGTTTTAACTGGTGTTGCGCCGATCATGATAGAGGCGTAATGGGTGAGGCGAAACGCCCAGGCGAATTTGAAAAAGGCTGTTAGAAAGATAATCATGATAAACAGCAATTTTGCATTAAAGACATATGGTTCAGTGGGCGTGCTGAAGGGGATGTTTTCTAAAACTGTGTTAAATTGATTATCCGTTCCTAAATTACTGGCGCTTCCAAGGACGGTGGCAAACGCACCTGCGATTACGATGGCGGTTGAGGCAAAGAAGGCATTGCCGTGAGAGAGGTTGGTGAGAATGAGCATATCGACCATTCTGTTTTCTCGCTCGATCATTGCGTTCATCCAGGCCACTCTTTCATCTTGAACGTTTTTGGAAATATTGCTTTGTGAGAGGGGACTATATTGGGTCAGCCAACTATAGCCGGATATGGCTAGTAGAAAAAAAATAAAGGCAAAAATATCTAAATAGGAAAAGGCACTCATGAGGTTTGTTTTAGAGCCGCGATGCGATCTAATGCTCCTTGTAAGATATAGGTGGCTGCCATTTTATCGATAACTTCTTTGCGGCGTTTGCGGCTGCTGTCGGCTTCTAATAATGTGCGCTCGGCTGCTTGGGTGGACATGCGCTCATCCCAAAAAATTAATGGAAGGGGGGTAACTCCGCTTAAGTTTCTGGCAAAGGCTTTTGTTGATTGAACGCGTGGTCCTTCCGAACCGTCCATATTTAGAGGGAGACCAATGACCAGAGCTGTTACCTCGTGCTCTTCAATGATTTCGAGTAACCTTGCTGCGTCATTTTTGAACTTGGTTCGTTTGATGGTCTCAAGCCCAGATGAAATTGTTTGCAGTGTATCAGAAATTGAAACGCCGATTGTTTTTGTGCCGTAATCCAAGCCAGCTAATCGCCCGATTGAGTTTGAAGAGCTTACATACTCTTCCAAGGAAATGTTGGTTTCTTTGTTCATTGGACTAAGCTCATAGGGTGGTGTTCATTTGGCTGGGTTAATAGGGGCTGATAATTCATTGATAACTTAAAACTTTACGTTGCGTATTATTTTGAGCTTGTTGGACGAACGAGATTTGCGGCTTGTTTTGCTTTTTCTCGTGCCTTTTCAGTTGTTTCTCCAAACGCTGTGGCAACGCCCATGCGCCGCTTTACAAAGCTTTCCGGTTTGCCAAAGAGACGAATGTCAGAATTGGTAACAGCGAGGGCTTTGTCGACATCTTCAAAACAAATTGCTTTTTCGTCTAAGCCACCATAAATGACAGCGCTCGCTCCAGGAAAGGTTAGTTCCGTATTCACTGGGAGGCCCAAAATGGCTCTGGCGTGTAAATCAAATTCATTTTGGCGCTGGGTTGCTATGGTTGTCAGCCCCGTGTCGTGAGGGCGGGGGCTTACTTCAGAGAACCAGACTTCGTCGCCTGATACGAATAGCTCAACGCCAAAGATGCCGCGTCCGCCTAAATTGCTTGTGATGGTTTTGGCTATGTGCTGCGCATTTTCAAGAGCTTTGCTTGTCATTTGTTGGGGTTGCCAGCTTTCGATATAATCACCATCTTTCTGGATGTGACCAATGGGAGCGCAGAAGTTAGTTTCGATATCTCCATTCGGGCCTATGCTTCTTACCGTGAGGAGCGTGATTTCATAATCAAAGTTGATTTTCTCTTCGACTATGACCCGCCCACCAGAAACGCGGCCACCGCTCATTGCGTAGTCCCAGGCGGTTTCAATATCTGCTTCGGTTTTAATTTCTGATTGACCTTTGCCGGATGAAGACATGACAGGTTTGACAATGGCGGGGAGGCCTGTTGTTTTTATAGCTTCTCTTAGTTCTTCAATCGAGTTGACGAATTCAAATTTAGAGGTTTTTAAGCCAAGCTCGATGGCTGCTAATTTGCGGATGCCTTCTCTATTCATTGTGAGCTGCGTGGCTCTTGCTGTTGGGATGACTTCAGCTAATTGTTCAGCTTCTATTTTTGCGAGTTCATCTGTTGCGATGGCTTCAATTTCTGGAACGATGATATGAGGGCGTTCTTGCTCGATTAATTTTCGAAGTGCGTCTCCATCTGTCATATCAATAACATGAGCTCTGTGGGCCACTTGATGACCAGGTGCGTTTTTGTATCGATCAACACCAATGACTTCACAGCCTAGTCGTTGGAGAGAAATGATGACCTCTTTTCCTAGCTCACCACAGCCAAGCAACATTACTTTTTTTGCTGATGAAGAAAGGGGGGTGCCAATTGTGGTGTTAGGTGTGATGCTATTCGTCATTTTCCATTTTCCCTAGATAGAACAAGACAGAAATTGAGTGGTTACTCTTTTTATGACGGAACTAAGAGGGCTGGTCTATAAAAAATGGATAAATAACAAGGCTATCCACTAAAGGGATGCTGATTGTTCGCGCAGAAACGCCTTTTCGTTATCTGTAGACATATGTTTGATTTTTGGGAGCCGTGTTTTTTCTAATTATAAATATTGCCCTGTGGAATAACTCTTAATATTAATTTCTGACTATGGTTTTTGAATGGGGGTGGTTGATGTGTATTTTTTACTAATAGGGAAATGATTGGTTGTTCTTTATGTTTTTATATTTAGGTTTATAATTCAATTTTCTTTTTTTGTTTTGTTTTCTCTATCTATCTTTTACTCAATACTTGTTTGTTAATTTTTTGTTAAATAACCTTCAATTTTATTCATGATTTTTGCTTATTTACCAAGCTTTTAAATATTTCTTTTTGGGTTAGAAGATGATATAGTCCCACGCACATATACGAACTGATTAAGATTAGCGGGATGTGAATAACTCCTTCATCGTGAGTTTATTAGTCTTAATCGCGCCATGTTTCGTGAGCAGAGTGAGGATATGTAAGTAGTATTGTGGGCTGGTGTTTATGTGACCCTTTCTTATAAGGCTTATTTGCTTCTATAGCTTATTGGGTTTCTTGATCTGGGACATCATAATCACAAAAAAGGATAGTATACATGTTTACGCGTAATTCAGATTCTGAAAATTCTAAATCATCTAATAACCTAGATAACACATCTTTACGGGCAAAGCCGATTGAGGATGCTCCGAAACCAGCGGGTTCTTCTCGAGAAACCGTTATTAGCAATGACCTCACCATTCATGGAAATGTAACTTCTGAAGGTATCGTTCGCCTTGAAGGTACAATCATTGGTGATATGAATTGCTCATCTCTTGTTGTTGAAAATGATGGGTCTATCTCAGGAAATATCTCAGCTAAAGAAGTTAAAGTACATGGCCGTGTTGGTGGCACTGTGCATGGAACAAATGTGATGTTGCATTCATCAGCTTTTGTTGAAGGTGATATTTATCACCAAGGGATCAGCATTGAAATGGGTACTCATTATGATGGCCGTTTGAAATGGGTTGAGAGCGCTGAAGAAGGTGAAAAACTTTCAAATAAAACTCGTCAACCAATTGGTAATGACAACCAGCTGCATGCGCAAGCTGCAGAGTAATATTATACTATATGACAATGAGATTTAGGCGGTCAAAAGTGTTTTGACTGCCTTTTTTATTAACTATTACGTGTTAACTATATAGATAGCTTGTCATAAATTTGTTACAAAAAAATCTTTTTATATTCATGACTTACAAATTTTGATTTTTAAATACGCTCTCCGTAATTTACCAAGGAAGTTAGCTTTTCTTTGGTTTGAGAGTTAAGTTTGAAGCCTTCTTTTGGTTGACTTTTTTGCTGATCAAAAGACAATAATTAGAGAAAAAATAATAATATGTTCACGCGTAAAACTGAAAAAGAACCTTCCCCCGAAACCGAACTTT
>JAEPQF010000091.1 GCA_017640685.1 Hyphomicrobiales bacterium | reverse complement strand
CAATTTAGATGGAGCTTCAATAGCGGCTATATCATCTGAATTGCCTGGTGCCATCTCTTTTTCTGTCTTTTTAGGAATAGATCCCAAATCTTCAGCGCTACATGCGCTTAATAATAAACCTCCTCCCAAAAGAAGGCATATCACCATGATGAATCTCTTCCACTGCATTTGAATAACTCCCTCAAGATTTTCAGCAAAATGACGGTAAATAAGTTGCGGCAACTGACCAGCCAAGACTATAGACCTTTAGTTAACCCGTAAAAAGTGAAATTAATTTGTCAGACAAAAAATCAAACAAAAACCCAAAGAAAAAGCCCAACCAAAATTAAAGGTCAGGCTTCAACAAAATATCAATATTCTTTAATGAATTACAAGTGCTTACTTAATCTCAACAGCGCCGAGAACTGGCCCCGAGGCACCCACCTGCGCAATAAACACACAATGTTTTCCATCTTTAGGGGCAATTTTACTGCGATCAACAGTAAGATCAACACCATTCTTGCCAAACTCAGCTGCCTTTTTAACACCTAGAACAATGTTATGATAAGCAATAGTCCGGCCTCTATTCTCACCGCGGCGAATGGCAACATTCGCTTTATCTTTCACCCATACCATCCATAGGATCACACCATCAGTAGGCGCAGCTCCATCAGACCAAATGCGCACTTTATTATTGGCATCTTCAGTCACATTGAGCTTAATTAATTTGTTGTTTAACTGCTGTTTCGTCTGCTGAATGGTCGTGTTGATTTTATACTGACTGGCACCATTCATATGCTCCAGCCCATTAACAATCGCCTGCGGTGTGTAAACAGAGCCATCACCTCTCGCCCGTGCATAATTACGCTGACGATCACTATTTTCTCTTGAACCATAAGTATCGCGCCAACCAAGATAATCCCAATAATCGACAGAATAACTAAGTGCGACCACATTTGGTGCTTTCACATATTTCTTCAATAAAATATCAGCCGGCGGACAAGAAGAACAACCCTGGCTAGTGAAAAGCTCAACAACAGCATTTGCTGACTTCACTTTAAAAGTTGATAAAGCGCTCGTTTTTTGATCTTCAGCAAAACTCATGGTTCCGCTGCTCACCAAAAAAGAAAGGCCAACAAGGCACTTTATGAATAAAGATTTCTTTAGCATCCGCCAGTTCTCCTGATATTCAAGTTAAAGCCATTATAGCGCGTTTGCTAAAATACTCGATTCAAATAGGCTCACATTTTCGCGAGAGCTCTAAAGCTGAACCCCTAACCCACTCAAAACTCTAAAAAAGCCGACCCTACTGTTAATAGTATCGGCTTTAATATTTAATAATATTGATCTTTTTAATTCAAAAACCTTAAGCTGCCAAGTTTCGCAAAACATAATGCAAAATCCCACCATGACGGAAATAAGCAAGCTCGTCTTCTGTATCTATACGGCAAAGCAAACGAACCTCTTTGCTTGTACCATCTTCAAAAGCCACATCCGCAGACAAAGTCGAGCGAGGTGTTAAATCAGCAAGCCCCTGAATAGTAACCGCTTCTTTGCCTGTTAAACCAAGAGACTGCCAATCTTCTTCACGTTTCGCAAATTGTAGTGGAAGCACCCCCATACCAATCAGGTTCGAGCGATGTATGCGCTCAAAGCTAGACGCAATCACAGCTCGAACCCCCAGCAAACGTGTGCCCTTTGCTGCCCAATCGCGGCTCGAGCCAGTGCCATATTCTTTACCAGCAAACACAACCAATGGCTTGCCTTTTTCAGCATAGCGCATCGCTGCATCATAAATTGACATCTCTTCACCAGATGGATGATGAATGGTCACCCCGCCTTCTGTGCCAGGTACCATTTGGTTTTTAATGCGAATATTAGCAAATGTCCCCCGCATCATCACTTCGTGATTCCCACGCCGAGACCCATAAGAATTAAACTCAGCCGGAGGCACATTATGAGAAGTTAAATATTGTCCAGCAGGTCCATCGGCCTTAATCACACCAGCCGGCGATATATGATCCGTCGTAATCGAATCTCCAAAGAGACCAAGAATACCGGCCCCTTCAATATCTTCAACAGCTTCAGGCTCAATGGTAAGACCTTCAAAATAAGGAGGGTTTGCAACATAGGTCGATTGTTCATCCCATTCATATGTGAGCCCACCAGATCCACCAATGGTTTGCCACTGCTCATCACCTGTGAAAACATTGCTATAGCGCTCCGCAAACATTTCAGCCGTTACATTAAAGCGAATAAGTTCAGCAATCTCGCTGTTCGAAGGCCAAATATCTTTCAGATATACAAACTCTCCTGTCTTCCCTTCACCAAGAGGTTCAGTTGCAAGGTCAATTTGCAATGACCCCGCCAGCGCATAAGCAACAACCAATGGCGGAGACGCTAAAAAGTTTGCTTTAATATCTGGCCCAATCCGCCCTTCAAAATTCCGATTACCAGAAAGCACAGAACAAGACACCAGATCATGCGCATGAATTGTTTTGGCAAGTTCTGCTGGAAGTGGCCCTGAATTTCCAATACAAGTCGTACACCCATAACCAACAAGCGTAAAACCAAGCGCATCTAAATCGTCCTGTAATCCAGCCTTTTCTAAATAATCCGTTACCACTTGAGACCCTGGCGCAAGAGAAGTTTTCACCCAAGGTTTCACTGATAAACCTTTTTCCAAAGCCTTCTTCGCCAGTAAACCAGCTGCAATCATCACAGATGGGTTTGATGTATTGGTGCAAGATGTAATCGCGGCAATCATCACATCACCATGCCCCAAATCATGATCACGCCCCTCGACAGGAAACCGCTCAGCAAGCTGACCTGACTTGTTATATTCAGTATCCATCACCTCTATGAAAGTCGTTTTCGCTGCATCCAAATCAATGCGATCTTGTGGTCGTTTTGGGCCAGAAATCGAAGGAACAACAGTCCCAATATCTAAATATAAACTATCTGTAAAAATTGGATCATCCATATCACTTGTGCGGAACATGCCCTGAGCTTTTGAATATTCCTCGACCAAAGCAATCCGGTTCTCATCTCGCCCAGTCGCTCTTAAATAATTCAATGTATCATCATCAACGGGAAAGAACCCACAAGTTGCACCATATTCCGGTGCCATGTTCGCAATAGTAGCTTGATCTTCAAGTGAAAGATGATCAAGACCAGAGCCATAAAATTCAACAAACTTACCAACCACACCTTTTTCTCGAAGCATCTCAACTACTCTGAGAACAAGATCGGTTGCAGTAATGCCTTCTGCCATCTCCCCTTCAAGTTTAAAACCAATCACTTCTGGAATAAGCATCGATATAGGCTGACCAAGCATCGCGGCTTCCGCTTCAATACCGCCAACACCCCAACCCAGAACAGAAAGGCCATTGACCATAGTCGTATGACTATCAGTTCCAACCAATGTATCGGGAAAAGCTTGGGTCACACCATTCAGCTCTTTGGTCCATACGGTTTGCGCAAGATATTCAAGATTTACCTGATGGCAAATGCCAGTGCCTGGTGGCACAACACGAAAATTATCAAACGCCTGTGACCCCCAGCGCAAAAATTCATAGCGTTCTTTATTGCGCTCATATTCTTTATTTACATTTTGCTCAAAACTATCAAATTGCCCAAAATAATCGACCATCACAGAATGGTCGATCACCAAATCAACGGGCACCTGCGGATTAATCTTAGCAGGATCGCCGCCTATATCAGCCATAGCCGCCCGCATCGCAGCCAAATCAACCACAGCCGGAACACCAGTAAAATCCTGCATGAGAACCCGTGCAGGCCGATAAGCAATTTCCCGTGTTGAGCGCTTGTCCTTAACCCATTGTGCAATAGCGCGAATATCATCAGCCGTCACCGTTCCTCCATCTTCAAAACGAAGCAGGTTCTCAGCTAATACTTTTAAAGAAAAAGGTAATTTAGAAAGCCCCTCAAGTCCATTTGCCTCTGCATCAGGCAAGGAAAAATATTCATAAACCTTACAATTAACCGTTAATTCTTTACGGCAATGAAAACTATCTAGTGATTGAAAAGAATTCGTCAAAGCAACCTCTCCTCTCTTAATGAGATAGAATAGATCTTCATGATGATCTAAATTCCATCTTTTGAAACAGCATGTTTTTGTAATTTAATTTTTATCTACATTACTATTAATGCTAATTATTTAGAAAAAAATTTCCAGAGGAGCGTTGAATATATTTTCAAGCTCGCTAATGTACGGAAAATTCAAAATTCGAGCGAAAAGACCGCTAATGGCCCTAAATATAGAAAAAATCAGCCTCAAACGAGGTAATCGACTGCTCATCAAAGATTTAAGTTTTTCTTTAAAAAAAGGAGAGAGCCTGTTAGTCACCGGACCAAATGGAGTTGGGAAAACAACCCTCATCCGCTCAATCGCTGGTTTTCTCGATCCTGAAAAAGGCAAAATTTCTTACCAATCAGAAACAAAAACAACGAACGAAGAAGACGAAAAAACAAGAAGAGAACACATTCACTATATCGGCCATAAAAATGGTATCCGCACCAGCCTAACCGTTTTAGAAAATTTAGAATTTTGGAAATCCTTTTTTGGTTCAGAAACGAACCTGAAAGAAATTATCAAAACCTATTTTCTAGAAAGCTTGATTAATATCCCTGCTGGCTATCTATCCGCTGGGCAAAAAAGAAGGTTAGGCCTTGCCAGATTATCAATCGTTAAACGTTCCATTTGGCTTTTAGACGAACCAACGGTTTCTCTTGATGAAATGTCAGCTAATATTGTTGCAACTGCCGCAAGTAATCATTTAAAAAATGGTGGCATTTTAGTTGCAGCAACGCACATCCCATTAGAAATACCCTTCACTCAACACATTCAACTCTCAAAAAACATTGAGCAAGATTGGGAAGACATCATATGAGTGCTTTTTTCGCGCTTTTAAAAAGAGACATCCTTTTAAGCATCAGAGAAGGAGGCACTGTGGGGATCGCCCTTGGTTTTAACCTCATCGTTGTCACCATTCTCCCCCTAGGCATCGGGCCAGATCAAAATTTACTCAATCAAATCGCACCAGGTGCCTTATGGGTCACCCTGTTATTATCTCTTTTATTATCCCTAGATCGCCTCTTTTTAACAGACTATGAAGAAGGCACATTAGAACTCATGACCCATAGTGAAATCCCATTAGAACTCATAGTGGTCGCGAAAGCTCTGGCTCATTGGCTCACTGTTGCCGTCCCCCTAGCACTTATGGCACCTGTTCTTGGATTGTTGATGAATTTATCACCAAGCCAGTTTGGAATTTTAACTCTATCCGCCCTCATAGGCACACCAGCTCTTAGTTTTTTAGGAGCGATTGGTGCAGCACTCACTTTGGGATTAAAACGAGGTGGCTTGCTGTTACCTTTATTAATATTACCTTTTTTCATCCCAACGCTTATTTTTGGAGTGAGCAGTACAACGGAGTTTTTATTCTTAGGCAGTAATTATGCAAACTCACTTGCATTGTTAGCCGCTATATCAATCAGTGCAATTGTTCTCGCCCCATTCCCAACAGCCTGGGCCCTAAGATTCAATCTACAATAAAGGGGCTAGCCCTTAAATTCACTATTACAGATGTTTCATTTGAAAGTACTAAAGATCTAACCTAAATTAAGGTTTAAACACCCATAGCTCTTCTCTATAATTATGAGCTATAAAAACACAAAATTATAAAGCTGCATCTAGTTAAGAAAGCTGAACCTATAGATGAATACCAAAACAGAAAATTTATCACTATGGAACCGCTTAGGTAATCTTTTCAATTTTTTAGCAAACCCTAGCCAATTCATAAAATACAGCGCCTATATTCTCCCCTGGCTCGCCATCATTTCACTCATTGGCTTTGCAGCAGGGCTATATATCACCTTTTTTAACACCCCTTTGGACGAAGAAATGGGATCAACTGTGATCATCATGTTCGTCCACGTGCCTGCAGCATGGGTCGCCATGATGTCATATGCCATTGTTGCAACCTCAAGCATAGGTCTACTTATTTGGCGTCATCCACTAGCTGATGTTTCCGCCAAAGCAGCCGCTCCTTTGGGCGCTACAATCACATTTCTTTGCTTAGTTACAGGTTCCTTATGGGGGCGACCCGATTGGGGAACCTACTGGCAGTGGGATTTAAGAATGACATCCGTTCTTATTCTTTTTCTTCTTTTTATTGGGCTCATTACATTAAGAAGCTCTATTGAAGAAGAAACACAAGCCGGTAAAATAACAGCCATTCTTGCCATAGTTGGCATCGTACTTTTACCAATCATCAAATATTCAGTTGAATGGCAACAATCCTCGCTTCACCAAAAAGCGGGAATTTTTGAAGGACAAGTCGCAACAGACTTCCTCATACCCCTCTTTATTATGGCGTTTTCATATACCGTTCTATTCTTCTATCTACACATGAAAGCCATGCGCGCAGAAATTTACAGACGACGCACCATCTCGCAACAACGCAAACATGCGTTTGAAGCAACAAGAAAAGAAGAAGAAAGATTAGTTAAGGAATAACAATGCTTGAACTTGGTCCTTATGCAAACTTTATCATAGCCTGCTATGGCATCTCATTCATAACCTTAATTGGTCTGGTTATATGGGTAAACCGTAGCGAATCCCACCATAAAAAAATGCTAGATCTTTTCACAATCGATAGAGAAAAGAATTGATCAAAGGCACTTTAAAGTAATTAAAGCAAATTTTATAAATTCATATCTAACTATACGAAGAAGTAGTAACGCCTTTAGCGGCTATTTTGTGGATAATTAAAGTACAAAGAAGGCGTTAGGACACGGGGAAACGCCAGTAGAGCCGAGTGCTTAGCACCGCAGCAGGGTGGCAGCTTTTGCAGTTGCATGTGGGCAAACTAAAGCGCAGCTAAAAAAGGGTGAAGCAAATAGCAAAAATTATTATTAATTTCTGGTGCAGGCTCCACCCTTCCCCGCAAGTCTCAAATCATCACAAAAAGCTAAAAGCTCTTTCCGCCAGGATCTAGTGATGAATTCGAGAGCTATGTATAGTTTCTACTATCTGGCTCAAAGTGTCCAAAAAAATCTCACGTTGTTCGACAGGTAATGCAGATAAAATTTTCTTATCAGCATCTGCCGCCGCAGGCATCGCCTCATTTAAGATTTCCCGCCCCTTATCTGTCACATAAACAGCGTAAGCACGAGCGTCATTGGTCATTCTTTTACGACTGATCAAACCCTTGTTCAACATGCGCCGAACAATATCTGCCAAAGTAGATCGATCAACACCAGTACGGTCAACAAGGTCAGTTTGGTTTAAGCCTTCATATTTCGCGACCGTTTTCAAAATCGTGAATTGACGAGGTGTTAACCCGGCAAATTTCACCTTTTGACCAAAAACATCTCCCGCACATTGTCCAGCTCTATGCAAAAGATGGATAGCAGAAATTTCCAACTCTTTATCTTCAGAAGTTGTATCTCCAATTAACATATATAAAGTCCCCACTTTTAGGGAAGTTTATTACATAAAGAAAAAGATTTAAGTCTTTAGCCAGAGATACAAATAAAGAATAAGTCATTCAAATTAATATAAACAGATAATACTCAAATCATTCTATAAATTCATCTCATCTTAAGGCTAAATCTAACATCTCATGCAAAAACTTCGATTGGATACTAGGCAACACCATATACACCTATAGGTTGAATATTTACTCCCTATACGCGCAATGTCAAGAAAAATTAACCTTAAGTTGCAGAAATTTCATGAGAGTTTCATGAAGACAACCCTAACTTGTGTAAAGAAGGCACAAAGCTTATTTCACTTCCTCAGAATTTTCTTCCTCAGGCAAAATCAGCTCGTTCCGAATAAGAATGAGTTCTATAATTGAAAACCCTAATGTTAAGGGGAGCAGCATAAACGCTTTAAATTGTACCCAAGTTTCTTCATCAAAACTTCTCCATACAAACTCATTCAACCCTGCAAGAAACAAGAAGAACAATCCCCAATGCAAGCTCATTTTAAACCAGCCTCGATCAGTTAATTCAACTGCTTCGCCCAAAACAGCTTTCATCAAAGAACGACCAAAGGCTAAAGCACCCAACAAACCTGAGGCAAATAAGAGATAGATAATCGTGGGCTTAATTTTGATGAAAAAAGTATCATCGAAATACAAAGTCAAACCACCAAAAACAAGCACCAAAACCGCTGTGACAAGCGGCATCGTTGCGACCTTTTTAAAGACAAGCCAGAATATAATAATAGAAATCGTCGTAGAGATCATCAACGCGATCGTAGCTTCCATCAACCCCATATATTTATAGGTAATAAAAAAGATCACCAAAGGTGTCATTTCCAATAAGAACTTAAACAGTTTCATAGCAACTAGTTCCTTGTTTTTGTTGCATTATTAAATAATTAGCATAGCTTTTATTCGGTAATACCAGCAATCGCTTTCGCAAAATCTGAGGGGTTAAAAGCTTGCATATCTTCAATAGATTCACCAACACCAATGGCATGAATAGGCAATTTATATTTCTCTGCAATCGCCACCAAAATACCACCTCTAGCTGTGCCATCCAGCTTCGTCATAATAAGCCCTGTCACACCAGCAATTTTTTGGAAAATTTCAACTTGATTGAGTGCATTTTGTCCTGTGGTCGCATCCAAAGTTAGCAACACATCATGTGGACCGCTTGGGTCAAATTTCTTAATAACACGAACAATTTTTTCAAGTTCTGCCATCAAGTCAGATTTATTTTGCAAACGTCCAGCCGTATCAATCATCAAAATATCAGTTTGCTGCGTTTTTGCCTTTTCCAAGGCATCATAAACCAAGCCCGAAGCATCAGATCCAATCTGCCCAGAGACAAATTCTGCCCCTGTCCGCTCACTCCAAACTTTCAATTGATCAACAGCAGCAGCCCGAAATGTATCACCCGCTGCTAACATAACGGACTTTCCTTCAGTACTAAATTTCTTCGCCAATTTACCAATAGATGTTGTTTTACCAGCACCATTTACGCCAACCATAAGCAAGATGTGTGGTTTATTATCATCAGACACAACTAATGGTTGCGCCACTGGAGTGAGTATTGATGAGATTTCTTTCGAAAGAATTTCACGAACTTCTTCCCCTGTAATTTCTTTATCATATCGCGAAGAAGATAGTTCATCGGTAATTTTCATGGCTGTCGCCACACCCAAATCAGATTGGATCAGCAGGTCTTCCAAATCCTGTAAAGCCACATCATCCAGCTTGGATTTGGTGAAAATGCTCGTAATACCTTCGGTGAGTTTAGAGGAAGATTTCGCTAACCCCGAGGTTAACCGTGAAAACCATCCCTTTTTCTCAGGCTGAGCTTCAGTCACGGTCGTATCCCCGCTCTGAGTTTCACTACCAACGTCGACAGGTTCAGTCGATTGAGATAAAACGTCTTCTTGATCAACCTTTATAACAGGTGCCTCATCTAAAGAAGCCGCTGTCTCTTCAGAAGAAATTACAGGCCCGGCTGCATCTACGGTTTCCTCACTTTTATTCCCACCAAAGAGACGACCGAACATGCCTTTTTTCTTTTGTTTCTCTTCATTCCCGCTCATGCCAAAACCTCACCTTTCAATTGCCCGTCCTCTTGCCGCGTCACCCGGGCGCGAATAATCGCTCCAGGCTGATAAGGTCCATCCAATCGAACTTCAATAAAATTCTCAGCGCGGCCCATTTGGCCACGCTCCATTAATAACTCAACAGGTTGTCCATCTAACGTTTCCATATATGCCATCAATCGTTCATTCCCAAGTGCCCGCAATTTTGCTGCCCGCTCTTTAATCACAGCCTTCGTTACTTGTGGCATCAAAGCCGCTGGTGTTCCTGGCCGCGGTGAAAAGGGAAACACATGCAAAAATGTGAGCCCACACTCTTCAACAAGCTGCAAACTATTCTCAAACATCTCGTCAGTTTCAGTTGGAAACCCAGCAATAATATCGGCCCCAAAAACAATATTTGGGCGAAGTTCACGCACTTGGCTGCAAAACGCAATCGCATCTTCCCGGCTATGCCGGCGCTTCATACGCTTTAAAATCATATTATCACCAGCTTGCAAAGAAAGATGCAGATGCGGCATCAAGCGTTCTTCGTTCGCAATCACGTCCATTAAAGCATCATCAGCTTCAACAGAATCGATCGATGAAATGCGCAATCGTTTTAACTCAGGCACATGCTTTAAAATTTGCTGACAAAGTTTCCCAAGGCTTGGCTCACCTGGCAAGTCCTTGCCATAAGCAGTAATGTCAACGCCAGTAATGACGATCTCTTTATAGCCCTCATCCACGAGATGAGAGACTTGGTGCACCACTTCCCCAGCTGGCACTGATCTGGAATTCCCCCGACCAAATGGAATAATGCAAAATGTACAACGATGGTCACACCCATTTTGCACCTGAACATAGGCCCGCGCCCGGCCGCCAAAAGCTGAAATCAAATGCCCCGCTGTTTCGGTTACAGACATAATATCATTTACCTGGCACGTTTCAGAAGTCTCAACGTTTAACCCCTGAAAGGTCTCAGCTTTCATTTTCTCATCATTGCCGATGACAAAATCAACCTCATCCATTTTATCAAACATCTCAGGATCAATTTGTGCCGCACAACCAGTTACAATAATTTTAGCTTTGGGGTTTTCTCGCTTTAAACGACGCACCGTTTGCCGCGCCTGACGAACAGCTTCATTCGTCACGGCACAACTATTAATGATAATCGCGTCATCAAGGCCAGCCTCGCGCGCATGCTCGCTCATCACCTCTGATTCATAAGAATTGAGGCGACAACCAAATGTCACAATTTGTGGCGCATCAGATTTCGGATTTTTAGTCATTTATTTACGCTTAACTCACCTTGCCCATATACTCGCTTAATACATATCAATTCAGCTTAACAACTATCGAAATCATAGCTGAAAATGAAAGCAGTGCACGCCTTTTAAGAAAGATCAATTTGTCCCTTAAATTCAAGCTCAATGGGCCCAGTCATTAAAATATGATCATCAGCTTCACGCCAATGAATTTGCAAATCCCCACCCGGCAAAGAAACAGCCACATTCCGCCCAGTTAATTTTTTCCGAGCCGCTGTAACTGCTGCCGCACAAGCCGCTGTACCACACGCTTCAGTTAAACCAGCACCGCGCTCCCAAACTTGAAGAATAAGAGAATTTTTTGAGGTCACTTGTGCCAATGAAATATTAGCCCGTTCAGGAAACATCGGGTGATTTTCAAGCATCGGGCCAAATTTAGCCAAATCATGCGCTTCAATATCTTTGACCCAAAATATACAATGTGGGTTCCCAACATTAACCACTGAAGGGGAATGCAAAACCGGATCATCGATTGGCCCAATTTGTAATTCTATCATCCGCGTATCACGAAATTCTTCCATCAAAGGAATGTCTTGCCAGTCAAATTTCGGAACGCCCATATCAACCGTCACTTGGTCTTGCCCAATAATTTGCGCAAGCAAAACACCAGCATTCGTCTCAATGGTCACCCCAGCGCGGTTTAATTCCCCTGCAACAATCCGCCCAACACATCTGGTTGCATTACCGCACGCATCCACCTCAGATCCATCAGCATTTAAAATCCGCATAAAAACATCAGCTTTAGACGACGGCTCAAGCACGATCACTTGGTCACAACCCACACCATCTTCACGGTTTGCAACAAAGGCAGCCTGTTCAGCGCTCAAAGACAAAGGCTGTTCTCTGCTATCAAAAATAGCAAAGTCATTACCCAATCCATTCATTTTAATAAAAGTTGTATCAGTCATAACAAGATATATATGATGAGACAGAGCAATGTGCAATCAAGGAAATAAGTAAGGGTGAACTTATGTCAGCTGATAACCACATAACCTGGCAAGATTTTGAAAAAATAATACTAAAAGTAGGAACAATTACAAAAGCTGTACCATTTGATGAAGCAAAAAAGCCTAGCTTTATCCTTTCAATCGATCTTGGTGAAAAAGATGGGATTAAAAAGTCCAGCGCCCAAATCACACATCATTATACCTGCGAAGAACTAATCGGCAAACAAGTCATCTGCGTAACCAATTTTCCCAAAAAACAAATCGGCCCCATTATGTCAGAAGTGCTTGTCACCGGGTTTTATGATGATAACCAAAATGTCATCCTAGCAGTGCCCGATAAAACCATCCAAAACGGAGCAAAACTAGCTTAAAAAGTCAGCACTAAATATTACAAAACAGGGTCCGGTAAACCATTTAAACGAGCGCAAGCTACAACGCTATTGCGAAGCAAACAAGCAATCGTCATTGGCCCCACACCACCAGGCACCGGCGTGATATGTCCTGCCGTTTCTACAGCTTCATCAAATGCAACATCACCTTTTAATTTGGTTTTTCCCAAATCATTCACTGTCCGGTGAATGCCAACATCAATGACAATCGCACCTGGCTTAATCCAATCGCCCTTTACAATCTCACATTGCCCAGCCGCCGCCACAACCAAATCTGCTTGGCGCACAATTTCAGGTAAATTTTGAGTTCTCGAATGAGCAATCGTGACAGTGCAATTTTCTTGCAAAAGCAACTGTGCAACCGGTTTTCCTACAATGTTCGAGCGCCCGATTACAACAGCATTCAATCCTGTTAAATCAGCTTGAGCTTGTTTCGCCAAAATCACACATCCAACAGGTGTGCAAGGCACCAATGCTTTTTGCCCTGTTGCCAACCGACCAGCATTAATCGGGTGAAACCCATCAACATCTTTCGCAGGGTCAATGGCTGAAATGACCTTGCGTTCATCAATATGCTTTGGCACAGGCAATTGCACCAAAATCCCATGAACGCTAGTGTCATTGTTCAATTGATCAATTAATGAGAGCAAATCACTCTCTGTTGTCTCTTCAGGCAAACGATGCTCAAAACTCGTCATACCAACTTCAACCGTTTGTTTTGCTTTATTTTTCACATAAACTTCTGAAGCAGGGTCAGCGCCAACAAGCACAACAGCCAAGCCAGGAGTTACCCCAACAGTTTCTTTAATTTTAGCAACTTCACCAGCAATGGATTGGCGCAATGCCTTAGCCGTCTCTTTGCCATCTATGATTTGCGCTGTCATAAATCAGCATCCTCACACGTAAATTTTTTTAAATTCAAACCAGATTGAAAAGCTTAATCAGATAAAGAACAAGCCCTAGCCTTCTGTGTCATCAAAACAAAAGAAAGCTTTTAACACCTAAAAAATAGATTTAAGCTTAACTAAAAATTTCACCTAAAGGTTCGTTTGCTGGAAAAACGGAATAAGCCACCCACGAATAACCACAAACTGCAAAAACATGAAAAACACCAATAGCAATAATGGCGCCAAATCAACCCCATTAATTGGTGGCACAAGCGAGCGAAACGGTCGATACATTGGCTCTGTCACAGTATGCAAAAATTGCATCACTGAACGAGCAAAGTCATTGTAAGTATTAATAATTCCAAAAGCGACTAGCCAGCTTAAAATCACGCTGATAATCACAACCCATTTTAAAAGGTCAATGATAACAACATCAATAAAATGCAACAAAGGGATCATAGTTTGCTCTCTCAACTATTGGTCATTTTTTAAAGTGTAGCCTTAGCAGCCAAAGACGTGAAAAGCAATGATGAAGCAAAGCTCTTAACTTTCCACTATCAAGCATAAAACCTATAGAAAAGAACGTTTTTTATATAAAAATCCCATAATTGGCGCCATAAGACTACCCGGAATAACTCTTAAACAAAGAGCCGCCACTGCATATACAGGTCCAGGTGTCACCGTCGCCCAAATTCTCGTTAACATTGCCCGGTGTATTGAGCGCGCAACAGAACGAGGCTTCATTTGCCAAAGTAGATAGTTGTAAAGCGAATTTTGCCCATTAATCTTATGATGAAACGCGGTTTTCGTTGGGCCAGCCAAAATTGCCCCAACATAAACCCCTTTGCCGCGCACCTCATTCGCCAAAGCTTCAGTAAAACTAACAACATAAGCTTTTGAAGCATAATAAATTGAATTATAGGGCCCGGGTGTCAATCCACCAAGAGACGCCATATTCAACAAT
>JAEPQF010000090.1:7602-14111 GCA_017640685.1 Hyphomicrobiales bacterium | reverse complement strand
TGTTGATCTAGAGTTTCGCCCCGATCATATTTTGAATGATGGTGATATTATTGAAGGTGAAAGTTGGGCCTTAAAAGCCATTCACACACCAGGCCATGCACCCGATCATTTATGTTTTGAAGATCAAAGAGAACCAATTCTCTTTAGTGGGGACCATATCATGGCGTGGAACACCAGCGTGGTCATCCCGCCAGAAGGAAAAATGTCAGATTATTTAGCATCATTGAAAAAGTTATTAAAGAAAGACTATGAACGCTTTCTTCCCGGGCATGGCGGGCAAGCTCGCGCGCCTGAACGTTTGGTAAAAGCTTTTTTAATGCACCGTAAATGGCGTGAAACGGCCATTCATGATCATATCAGAGAGGGTAAGTCAACCATAGACCAGTTGGTACCGCTTCTTTACCCAAATGCAAAATCCGAAGTCTTACCAGCAGCCGCGCTCTCCGTTCTAGCCCATGCTGAGCATCTCTGTGAGCAAGGCTTAATTAGCTCCAACACAACCCCAGCCTTAAACTCATCATTCGAGGCTATAATTTAATTAAAGTTTTTAAATTAATGAGCCCTAACTAATAGTCAAAAATTTCTGCAAACTGTCAAGATAGACAGTTGCATAATTTAAAACTATTAATCCGCCACATAAAAAAACAGCTTTGACCAGTCCTTTACTAAAAAACGGTAATGCAAATGATAGAATTATAAAAAAGGCTATGAATGCAAGCATACAAGGTAAAATGACTATAAAAAGCACAAAGCCCCATGAGTGTAATTCGTGAACAAAATTATTCCAAAGGTATGATAAACCAGGAGTTAACAGAGTATAGATCGAAAAGAGGCCAGACAATGGTCCTAAGATCATATAAAAAGCACTATAGCTTTTAGGGTCTGTATTAAATAATTCATCCATATCACGATTTAAAATTAAATAACGCAAAATAGGTCCTAGCAATAAGACAACCCCGCAAGCAACAAGATTTAAACAAGAAGCGTACAATTGGCTCACATCAATATAAAGCCAAGAAAATAAAAACTTCCAAAACCATAATGTCCACAAATTCCAATTTTCAATTAAAATTTTCGCCCATTTACTTACTGTAATTAATGGCTCTAAACCTCCAAATAAAGTGCAAGCAAGTGAGATAATTCCTATAAGTGAAGTTGTTTCTTGGAAAAGGTGAACAAAGGCATTTTTTTGTGCAACTATTTTTTGTTGAGACATAGAAATGACCTTGAAAGATCGTAATATTTTAACACTAGAGTATGAATATATCTTGGAAAATTATAGTTTGCACTAGTCTCGTTATTTTTTGCGCCGCGGAAGAAACAAAGGCTCACCTTCCTCAACGCGTTTGGCCTTGTCACTTTGATTAATATAATCATCAAGAAAATCTTGAATTCGTTTCTGATTGCGCCCCAAATCATATGAGCCATAACGAGCTGCTGAGCGCATATCTAAAATGCTTTGCCTTCCCTTAGAGCGAATTCTAATCACAATATCATCTGGTGCTGCCAAAATAAGAGAGCGATCGACAGCTTCGATTATGGCATCTGATGAATTTTTACCAGCTGGTAGCAACGAAACGATTTCCCACTTTCGCTTCAATACCAATTGGCGTGCCAGGTCAAACGCGTCTTGCCCGGGAGAAAGAATGCGAACGGTCACAACATCAGGAGCAAAGGTTTCCCCCCGCTCAATGAAGTTAATAGGGTTGCTGCCAAATTCACGAAACTTAGTAAGAGCTTTAAACTCAGGAGGAGAAACAAGGCTGGTTGAAACATCATAAATTTGCGGCGTGACGAAATAAACCGGCAATAACGATAAGGGCCATATAAGAACCGCAAGGCTGATGACAACACCTGCAACAGATTTGCCAAACCCTGATAATAATTTATTCCAAATTTGAAAAACAGCTGTCACAGATAGGATAAAAGCGAAAAAACCACCAATAAATCCAATTTGCAAAACGTTAAGTGAGACAGCTGTTGATTGCCCTGCATACCGATGCAAAAGCACAGTAAAAACAATGAGGTGAGCGCTAAAAATGCTGAGCTTGAACCCCCATTCCGCCAAACGAGATTTCCGAAATGTCTGCCTATGTTTCATAACTCTCAACCAATTGAAGGGACGTCTAATATTAAAGTTTATGGAATAGCCCCTTGGCTGGGGCTAGCCCCAAGATTAAGGGTAAAGTTGTGACTTTTCAAAAGGCAAATCAGCACTTTCCCGTTTAAATTGCAAGCGATCATGCAAGCGAAACGGGCGATCATGCCAAAATTCAATCTCTAGTGGGGCCAAACGAAAGCCAGACCAATAATCTGGCCGCGGAATGGTGCCAATAGCATATTTCGCCGTATATTTTGCAACGGCTTTTTCAAGTGCAAAACGCCCCTCTAAACGGCGAGATTGTTGAGACGCCCAAGCCCCGATTTGGCTGCCCTTTGCCCGGCTATGATAATACTCGTCAGCGTCTTCAGAAGAAACAGGCGATAACTCACCTCTCACGCGAATTTGCCGCCTTAAACTCTTCCAATGAAAACAAAGCGCAGCTTTGGGTGTTGAGGCAATCTCAGTGCCTTTTGCACTTTCAAGGTTGGTGTAAAAAACGAACCCCTCTTTGTCATACCCCTTTAGTAAAACCATACGCACATTAGGAAGGCCGTTTGCATCAACCGTGGCAAGAGCCATCGCATTAGGGTCATTCAGCTCTTTGGCTTCAGCATCTTTCAGCCACTCAGCAAACAAATCATATGGCTCATTCTCTCTTAAAAAATCAGCTTGTTGATCTGCTTGGGTATCTGCATCATATGTATCTTTGGTCATTAGCTTAGGTCACTTATTTTATTTAGAATCAAATACCCTCATTAGCTTGATGGACAACCTTAAAGGGCATCAAAAGCCCCAGTTGTTTCTTGCGTATGCCTAGTGGTCATCTTAAGCAAAGAAAAGGCAACCGAAGGGGCGTCAAAAGCTCCGGTTGCTTCTTGCGGATGCTTAGTGGGCATCTTAAGCAAAGAAAAAGCAACTGAAAGGGGCAATAAATAGCCCCGGTTGCTGGTGGGCAACTGAAGGGGCATTAAAAAAGTCTAGCCTCTAACTTTCCAGACTTGCTTGGTGTTTAACTGAAACATCAAACGCTGAGGCAAGAAGTGCTTTCGTATAATCTTCTTGAGGGGCTTCAAAAATTTGCTGGCCTGAGCCCTCTTCAACAATCTTTCCATTTTTCATAACCAATACATGATTAGAAAGAGCGCGCACAACTTTTAAATCATGGCTAATGAATAAAAAGGCGAGTTTTCGTTTGGCTTGCAGCTCGCGGAGTAAATCAACAATTTGCGCCTGAACAGACATATCAAGGGCACTTGTTGGTTCATCAAGCATTACAAATTTAGGTTCTAACACCATGGCGCGCGCAATAGCAATTCTCTGCCGCTGCCCGCCGGAAAATTCATGCGGGTAGCGATCAAGCATGTCTTCTGTCAAACCCACTTCAATCATGGCGGTGGCAACTCGGGCACGGCGTTCTTCACGGCTGAGTTCAGGATTTTGAATCTCTAGCCCTTCTCCAATAATATCGACAATCGAAAGCCGAGGGCTTAATGAGCCATAAGGGTCTTGAAATACAATTTGTAAATTTCGCCGATAAGGCCGCATTTCTTTAGATGAAAGCCCCGAAAGCGTATGCCCCATATAGACAACAGGCCCGTCAGATGAGATCAATCTCATAAGCGCCAAACCAAGCGTGGTTTTGCCCGAGCCACTTTCACCAACAACGCCAACAGTTTGCCCCTCACGCACTTTAAGGGAAACACCGTTCACAGCTTTCACATGGTCAACTGTCTTGCGCAAGACGCCTGCCTTGATTGGGAACCAAACTTTCAGGTCTGTTGTCTCCATAATCACCGGCGCTGATAAATCTTCCACAGGCGGTTCACCAGAAGGTTCCGCGGAAAGTAAGTGCTTGGTATATTCATGTTGTGCGTTTAGAAAAATATCTTCGCAATTACCTTGCTCGACAATCTCACCTTGGTTCATAACAGAAATTCGATCCGCCATTTTGCGAACAATCCCAAGATCATGAGTGATAAGCAGCAACGCCATGTTAAATTCTTTTTGCAACTCAGTGAGAAGCTCTAGAATTTGCGCTTGAATGGTAACGTCAAGAGCTGTGGTAGGCTCGTCTGCTATCAACAAGTCAGGCTCACAAGCAAGCGCCATTGCAATCATCACCCGTTGGCGCTGTCCACCAGAGAGCTCATGCGGGTAAGCCTTTAAACGACCTTCAGCATTGCGGATGCCAACCTTTTTCAAAAGTTCAAGCACGCGAGCCTGTAAGGCCTCACCTTCTAAATCGCGGTGAACGCGCAGAACTTCTCCAACTTGTCGCTCAATAGTGTGCAAAGGGTTTAAAGATGTCATCGGTTCTTGAAAGATAATCGAAATCTGATCACCACGAAGTTCCCGAACATCTTGCTCAGTCATCTTGAGAATATCTTTGCCATCATAGAATATCTCACCGGTTGGATGGGAAGCTGAACCTGGAAGCAACCGCATAATAGAAAGAGCTGACACAGATTTACCGGAGCCAGATTCGCCAACAAGCGCGACAGTTTCACCGCGTTTAATATCAAAGTTCACACCATGCACAACTGTTGTGTCTTGATCGCTAGAACGAAACGCAACAGAAAGATTTTTCACCTCAATCAAACTTTCAGACGTTGATGAATGATTATCTTTGCTCATAACACGTCTCCAACTTAATTAAATGTCTTGCGAGGGTCGAACGCATCGCGCACCGCCTCACCAATGAAAATTAACAAACTAAGCATCAAGGCAATTACAAAAAAGGCTGTGATGGTGAGCCAAGGCGCCTCAATATTCTCTTTACCTTGCTTGAGAAGTTCACCAAGCGATGGGTCACCAGGAGGAAGGCCCAGTCCAAGAAAATCAAGAGAAGTAAGAGTTGTTAAAGCGCCAGATAGAATAAACGGCATCATGGTAATGGTCGCAACCATCGCATTGGGCAAAAGGTGACGATACATAATTTTCACATCGCTTAAACCAAGAGAGCGGGCAGCTTTCACATATTCAAGGTTTCGTGCTCGTAAAAATTCAGCACGGACAACACCAACCAATGCCACCCAACTAAAGATCAGCATGATGCCAAGGAGCGTCCAAAACCCCGGGATCAAAGCGGCTGCCACAATAAGCAAAACGAAAAGCTGCGGAATAGAAGACCAAAGCTCAATAAACCTTTGGAAAATCAAATCTACCCAACCACCAAAATATCCCTGCACCGCACCAGCGGATACCCCAACGATGGAAGAAAAAATAGTAAGGATTAGGCCGAAGAGAACAGATATCCGAAAGCCATAAAGCACTCGTGCTAAAACATCCCGGCCATTGTCATCAGTGCCAAGCCAATGGAAATTACCAACCGTACAATGAGGGCTGTTCACACCTTCCTCATAAACCTTGCACAAATTTTCTTTCTCAAAAGTCCACCAGGGCGCTGAAGGAGCAGCGGTTGGAATATAATCATTCACCGTTGAGTAAGAATAGCGAATGAATGGCCAAAGCATCCATCCAGGTGTTTGCCCTTCATTAGCTTTAATTGTTGGGTCATCATAACACTCTTCATTACCACCAGTTCGAATGAGGCAAGCCACATCGTGCCGGCGATAAATCGCTTCTGTTTCAAATTCACCGCCAAAAACGGTTTCAGGATAAAATTTCACAACCGGAAAATAATACGAGCCTTTGTACTGAACCATCAACGGTTTATCATTGGCGATAAACTCAGAGAAAAGAGTTATAAAAAACAAAAAGGTAAAAACAATCAGGCTCCAAAAGCCACGTTTATTCGCCTTAAAGTTAGTTAAACGCCGCGCGTTAATCGGCGTTAAATCCGTCCTTGTCCAGAAAAAGACAATCCGAAACATAAATCGAAACGGCCAACTAATGATCGCAAACAAGCGAGAGGCTAGGTGTGTCACTAATTCCATTTGACTAAACCTCCCGACTTTCAAAGTCGATCCGCGGATCAACCAAAGAATAAATCAGGTCAGAGATCAAATTAACAAAGAGCCCTAAGAGTGAGAAAATATAAAGGTTCGCGAAAATAATCGGATAGTCCCGCTGGAAAATCGCGCGGAATGAAAGCTGCCCCAGCCCATCAAGAGAAAAGATCGTTTCAATCAAAATAGAGCCGGTAAATAGAACACTCAAAATCGCCGCTGGAAATCCAGCAATAATAATCAGCATCGCATTGCGAAATACATGCCCATAAAGAACACTGTTTTCAGATAAACCTTTGGCACGCGCTGTCATCACATATTGTTTTTTAATCTCATCGAGAAAAGAATTTTTCGTCAAGAAAGTCGTCGTTGCAAAAGCTGAAACAGCCATGGCGATGAGAGGCAAGGTGAGGTGCCAGAAATAATCACCAATTTTCTCATACCAGGTCATCTCATCAAAATTATCAGAGACAAGCCCACGAAGCGGGAAGATATTC
>JAEPQF010000090.1:0-7592 GCA_017640685.1 Hyphomicrobiales bacterium | reverse complement strand
TCAAGAAATTATCGCTGGCAAAAAGAACAATAAGAAGAACCGCAAGCAAAAACCCAGGGATTGCATAGCCGACTACAATGATACCGCTCGTCCATAAATCAAAGCGAGACCCATCACTCACAGCTTTTTTAATACCAAGCGGAATTGAAATACCATAAGAAAGCAACGTGATCCAAAGACCAAGAGAAATTGAGACGGGCATTTTTTCAACGATTAAATCAACAACCGCCTTATCCTGAAAATAACTATTGCCAAAATCAAACCTGAGATAATTCCAAAGCATGAGCATAAAACGCTCTAGTGGTGGTTTGTCAAAACCAAACTGCTTTTCAATTTCTTTGATGAATTCAGGGTCAAGCCCTTGCGCACCTCTGTATTTAGATGTCGCTTGTGAAGCGTCATTAGCTTGCGACGCTGGGTTGCCGCCGCCAAAGTCACCGGTGTTACCACCACCAACACGGGTCGAGGCATCAACATCAGTCCCTGAAAGTTGCGCAATCACTTGTTCAACAGGGCCACCAGGAGCAAATTGAATGATCACAAATGTAATCGCCATGATCCCAAGAAGCGTTGGAAAAATGAGCAAAAGCCGTCTGATAATATAGGCGGTCATATGTCTGTGCAGGCTCCCGTTTGTTTATTTAATACTATTGTTATTATTATTATTAAAATATCCGTATAACCGAAAATTAAATAATGCTGGCTAGATAGTAAACCTATTTAGATGGCAATTTGGCTGCCTTTTCCTTGTCAAACCACCATAGATCGATAATTCCTCTATGATAGAGAGGTTTTTTAAGAGGCCGTGAGAATTTATTCCAATATGCCACATTATGTGCATTTTTATACCAATGTGGTACCCAATAAAATTCTGATCGCAAAACTCGGTCAAGAGCGCGGCAAGCTGTTACAAGATCTGCTCGTGTTTTAGCGGATGATATTTTATCAATCAAATCATCAATAACCGGATGGCTAATGCCAGCAAGGTTAAAACTGGCGGCTTGTTTGGCCGCTTTAGAGCCAAAAAAGTTTCGCAATTCAACACCAGGTGTCAAACGCATAGAAAAGCGCGAGGTTGTCAGGTCAAAGTCAAAACTTTTCAAACGCTCCTGATATTGCGCTGGGTCAACCAATCTTAAAGTTGCTTGAATGCCGAGTGTTTTTAAATTTCGAATAATCGGCAAAATGATGCGAGAAAAAGACGGACTGAAAGTTAAAAACTCAATTGTCAAAGGCTCACCAGCTTGGTTGGTGCGAACACCTTTTTTCATCGACCATCCCGCAGCTTTTAAAAGCCGAGATGCCTTGCGCAAGTTTTTCCTGTCTTGCCCAGTTCCATTAGTTTTAGGAGAAAGCTTTATTTCTTCAAAAACACTTTTATTGAGCTTGTCTTTAAATGGCGTAAGGAGAGCAAGCTCCGCTTCGCTTGGAAGTCCCATTGCTTTGAATTCTGAATTTTCAAAATAACTACTGGTTCTTTTATAAAGATTGTAAAATAGATTTTTATTGGTCCATTCAAAATCAAAGGCCAAGCCAATCGCTTCGCGAACCCGAATGTCTTTAAATTTCTCACGCCGTGTATTGATGAAAAAGCCTTGCGTGCCAGAAGGAGTATCATCACGCAGGGTATCAGCTATGACTTTCTTTTTTTTAATCGCATCGAATTTATATTTCGTTGCCCAGTCCTTGGAAGTGAACTCTTCTCTAAGGTCAAAAACACCAGCCTTTAACGCTTCAAATTCAGCACCGCGGTCTTTAAAATATTCATAGCGCAATTCATCAAAATTGAACCGCCCCTTGTTTATCGGCAGGTCTTTTGCCCAATAGTCATCACGTCTCATCAAGCGCACATAGCGCCCTTGTTGAAACTTGCCAACCTTATAAGGCCCAGAGCCGAGCGGCAAATCTAACCCAGCCTTTTCAAACGGAACAGTTTTATAGAAATGCTCGGGGATAATAGGAAGTTCAGCAACTCGTTGTGGCAAATCACGTGTTTGGTTGCCCTTAAAACGAAAACGAACTGTTTTATCATCAAGAGCTTCCACAAGCTCCACATCTCTTAAACTAACGCGATAGCGCGGATGCCCCTTTGACTTAAGAGTTTCAATGGTAAACACCACATCAGATGCTTTCACGCGCTCACCATCAGCAAATTTCGCCTCCGGCCTTAGGTAAAAAGTGACACCCTTTTTATCATTATGTACTTCTGCAAATTGAGCGAGTAATCCATAAACCGCATCAGGTTCATCATAAGCTCTCGTCATCAGACTATCATAAATATATTCAAGCCCCTGCGCCCGGTCTCCCTTGCGAATAAAAAGATTAAAACTGTCAAAGGTAACCCGCGCTTCCGTACCTATCATCGAAAGCTTGCCACCCTTTGGTGCATCAGGGTTCGCATAATCCAGATGTTTGAAATCTGGATTATATTTTAAAACACCAAAAGTAGAAAGTCCATGCGATTTTATTGAACCAGAAGCTCTATCATCAACAGTTTGTTTATCATCTGCATGAGCAGGCATGCTGCTAATAAGAACAGTAAGAGCAAGAGAAATGAGAAAAGCAGAGAAAGAAAAATGTCTCTTTTCTTCAATCTGGCTGATTATGAAATTAAGTGCCATTAAGAAACCTCTAAAAGAGTCTTTGTTTAAAAAAAAGAGCCTTTATTTTAACTCAGCTGATTTCTTGCCACCCTCTTTCACAAGCTTGGCCTTAGCTTCATCAAACCACCAAGTTTGGAAATAACCGATTGAGCGGGTAGGCTTAACTTTAGGCTGTGAAAAGCGGTTCCAATAGGCAATGCGCTCTGAAGCTGAGTACCAGTTTGGAATGACATAGTGGCTAAACAACAAGACACGATCAAGCGCTTTAGTCGTAGTGACAAGCTCTTCGCGATTCTTTGCGAAAATGATTTTGTCTATAAGTGCATCAACCGCTTTGTTTTTAATGCCAATGAAATTTCGGCTGCCTGGTTTATCAGCTGATGCTGAGCCCCAATAATAGCGCTGTTCATTGCCTGGGCTATCAGATTGCCCAAAATTAGAAAGCACCATGTCATAATCAAAGGTCTCTAATCTTTTTTGATATTGCGGGCTATCCACCAAGCGAATTGAGGCGCGCACACCAAGTTGTCTTAAGTTGGTGATGTAAGCTGAAATAACTTTTTGAAACGCAGGTTGAACAATTAAAAATTCAACATCAAGAGTCTCACCGGCAGCATTTCTCAAGACATTGGTTTTCTTTGCAGACTGCAAGCCAAGCTTAATCATCCAAGAGCAGAAAAAACCGCAATTCTTATCATTCACTGTTTCAGAGCGAATGGTCCATCCGGCCTTTTCCAGTAGTTTGCGCGCTTCACGCATCTGCTTGCGCGTACCCGCATTTCCATTATGCACAAAAGGTTTGTATTCATCGGTTAAAACTCTTGCCGGAATATCTGCCTTTAAAGGCTCGAGAATAGCCAGCTCTTCAGCACTTGGTTTGCCAGAACTTGCCAATACAGAGTTCTGAAAAAAGCTGGTTGTTCTTTTATATTGATTGAAAAATAAATTTTCTGCGGCCCATTCAAAATTATAAACTCTTGAAAGAGCTTCCCTCACTCTTATGTCAGCAAATTTCTTATTGCGGACATTAAAAACAAAGCCTTGCATGCCTTGAGGGTTTTCAAGAACATAGTCGCTATTTTTAATGACTTGCCCAGTTTTTAAAGCATTGAAATCATATTTTCGGGCCCAGCTC
This sequence comes from Hyphomicrobiales bacterium, assembly GCA_017640685.1. Classification (GTDB taxonomy): domain Bacteria; phylum Pseudomonadota; class Alphaproteobacteria; order Rhizobiales; family HXMU1428-3; genus HXMU1428-3. The sequence goes on along the minus strand of JAEPQF010000090.1, from coordinate 3,854 downwards.
TTGGCAGACGTTTCACGGTAAAAATCAAAAGCATCCGCTTTAAAAGCTTCAAAAGCAACCGCGCTATCTCTGAAATATTCAAACCTTATCTTGTCAAAATTATACAGCCCCTTAGCGGTGAGAAGGTCGCTTGCCCAATAATCTTTAACACGAGAGATTTCCATGGTCCGCCCTGGATTAACAGTTCCAACTTTGTAAGCACCAGAGCCTAGCGGAATTTCCAGAGATTTTTTGCTTAAATCACGTTGTTCCCCTTTTTCGTTTTTGCCCATCCAGAAATGTTTCGGCAAAGCATAAAGCTGACCGACGATAAAGGGGAGTTCGCGATTATTTTTCACATCAAAATAAAAGGTGACTTGATTGGGGCCGGTAATTTCAGAGCGTGTAACATTTTTATAATACTGCCCAAAACGAGGACTGGCCTTCTTTAGTTCTGTCATTGAAAAGATGATGTCTTCAGCCTTAATGGGCGTGCCATCATGAAATTTTGGCCCCTCGCGTAGTTTAAAGGTTACCTGGGAATAGTCAGAAGGGTAGCTAACCCACTCGCATAAATGACAATAATGAATTGAGCCTTCATCAAGGCTTTCTTTCATGATCGTGTCATATATAAAACCAACGCCAGCCCCTGGAATTCCTTTAATAGAAAACGGGTTTAAACTATCAAATGTACCCGTCGCACGTAAGCGAAGGGTGCCACCTTTAGGTGCATCTGGGTTCACATAATCAAAATGAGTGGATTTTTCTGAATATTTAGGAGCTTCTGTTAATGTAAGCGCAAAATGGCGTTCATCAGCTATCGGCTCTTTCATTTCCTCAGTTTGGGTGGCTTTTGGTAAAGTTTTTTCTGCTGTCTCAGTATTTTCAGTTTTTTGTTCTTTAACTTCAGCTTGATCATCAATAGGCTTTTCTTCTGGCGTTTCAGCCTCTTTCATTTGAGCAGGAACGACAACTGGCTCATCACTCTTTTTTTCCGCTGCAATAGGGGCTTTGTCATCTGCCATTTGTGCAGGCACAACAACGGGAAGATCTTTGGTTTCTTGTGTTGATTGTTCCTCTAAAGAGGTGGTGGTGGGGTCAGCTAGAAGCGCTGATGAGTAAAAAATAGGTAAACCAAAGGAGACAACGAGCAAACCAGAGATTGAAAATTTTCTAATCAAAATACGCACCCTTATATATTTAAATTATTATTGTGTGCTTTTAGCACTTATTTCTTAAAATTTACTATTCAGCCTAACCCTGTAAATCCCCTAAGGCAACGATTTAACGGTTCCTCAAAGACTATAGTCGCATATCAAAGCACCAAGCTAGCTAAGTTCACAAAACCGTGAACTCATTTGACATAACTTCAGGTGGCTGAAACACCAAAAAAGAAATTACAGCCCAGTCTTTCACATGAGTGCTAAAAATCATGCCAAAATTGAGACTGAATGCTGTTTTTTTATTAACTATTGTTAATTTTGCGCGGTTGTTAGTAGGCAATCTGAAGCGTAAGGAAAAAAAAGAGCGGTTGCTGGTGGGTAACTGAAGGTTCACATAAAAAGAGCAATCTAAAGCGTAACTAAAAAAGCGCAGTTTCTCGCGCTTTATGCATCGTGGGCGGGTATCTGAAGGGGCGCTAAGAGCCGGATGCATCGTGGGCATCTGAAGGCCCATAAATCAAGAATTCAATACACGAAGAAGGAGTACTGCCCATTTAGGGCAGTAGGACATGGCGTAGCGCGAGCAAAGCCCGGTGCTAGCACCGCCCAGCGGAGGGCCTGTTGCATGGCAACAGAATAGCCCGTGAGTATTAAAAAAAGAAGGAGTGACACCGCTTAGGTGTCAGGACATGACGCCTTTGGCGTCCGGCGCCTAGCGCCGCCCCATCGGAGGCCCAAGCGCTACAAGCGCTTGGAACAGCCGTGAGATAAATTATGGCAACTTAGCTGGGTTGTCGCTAAGGCTTCTCAAATAAGCAACAAGGTTAGCCAATTGCGCATCTTTACGAATGCCAGAAAAGGCCATTTTCGTGCCAGGTAGAAATTTCTTCGGGCTTTTTAAGAAAGCTGCAAGAGCATCATAGTCCCACTTGCCACCTTTTGCTTTAAGTGCGTCAGAATAGGCATAACCTGAAGCACCGCCTAGGTCACGATTAACAATTTCATAAAGAGCAGGGCCTACTTTGTGTTTGCCGCCCTTTTCAAATGTGTGACAAGCCTTACATTTTTTACCAATTTTGGCACCAGCTTCAATACTAGCAGAAGCTAAAAGAGGTTTAATGTCTAGAGCTTTAGGCGCTGCTTCTTCTTTTTTATCGTTTTTGCCAGCGTCATCACCTTCAACTTCAATTGCATAAGCTGTCTTTTCTTCTTTATGGTCGCCATGACCGTCAGCGTAAATTTCCATAAAGGTTTGCCCGCCAACAATAACGAGTGCAGCAGCCAACACCCAGCCCATAATCTTGTTTAATTCAAATGCATTCATGAAAGCCGTATCCTCTAGAAACAGGTCTTGTAAAATTCAATCTTGTGATTGATAGAGTTAATTATTTGTGCAAACTAGCCGTGTCTGTTTTTCCAATCAACCAGTGAAAACAGATTTTCTCAGGTAAATTGTAAAAAATATGCCTTAATTTAGGCCTTTTAGACGACTTTTGGAGTTTTCAACAATATGGTTGAGGCGAATAGCACAAATCTCATCTTAATACCAGCCCGCATGCAAGCAACGAGACTACCAGGAAAACCACTTAAAAACATTGCTGGTGAGCCGATGATCGTTCATGTCTGGCGCAGAGCCTGCGAAGCGAATTGTGGTCCAGTTGTTGTGGCAACAGATGATGAGGCGATCGCAGGCGCCATTGCCAAAGTGGGCGGTGAAGCAATCATGACCCGTGCTGATCATCCAAGTGGCTCTGATCGTATATGTGAAGCTTTAGAAAAATATGATCCTGACGAGAAATTTAATACAATCATTAATCTGCAAGGCGATCTACCTGTTCTAGACCCTGAAATTGTGCGCCAATGCGCGGCTCTCTTGTCTGATGATGAAGTCGACATTTCGACGTTAGTAGCTGAAATCACAGATGAGAACGAAAAAACAAACCCCAATGTGGTAAAAATGGTTGGCGCCAAGATTAGTGAGACGCGCCAAAAAGCGTTGTATTTCACCAGAGCGACAGCGCCATATGGGGACGGCCCTCTATACCATCATATTGGAATTTATGGTTATAAACGCCAAAGTTTAGAGCGGTTTATCTCATTGCCACCTTCTCCCTTGGAAATGAGAGAAAAACTAGAGCAATTAAGAGCATTGGAAGCTGGTATGCGCATTGATGTCGCCATCGTTGAGACACATCCTTTAGGGGTCGACACCCCAGAAGATCTTGAAAAAGCCCGTGCAATCCTTGAAAAAGTGTAAGTGCCTTTAAAATAAGAAAGAAAAAGAACAATGACGAACTCAGATTTGAAAATCATTTATCAAGGTGAACCTGGCGCAAACTCTCATCTAGCGTGCAATGATGCCTTCCCTGGTGCTGAGGCCATTCCATGCGCGACCTTTGATGGAGCATTTGCAGCTGTGAGCAATGGGGAAGTTGACCTAGGTATGATCCCTATTGAAAACTCGGTGGCCGGCCGCGTTGCAGATATTCATCATCTTTTGCCAGAATCTGGGCTTTATGTCATTGGCGAGCATTTTGAGCGTGTTCGCCACCAATTACTTGTTAACAAAGGCACAAAATTAGAAGATATCAAAACGGTTCACAGTCACACAATGGCGCTAGGGCAGTGCCGAAAAATCATCAAAGAGCTAGGTATCACCCCTGTGATTGAAGCAGACACAGCTGGTTCAGCACGTTTAATTAAAGAAAAAGG
>JAEPQF010000008.1:13245-44914 GCA_017640685.1 Hyphomicrobiales bacterium | reverse complement strand
GAGAGGCAACTATCTGAGAGGATAGATCATGACAGATCTAAATAAGCCGGCTGCGCTGCCGAAAAACGCGCACTTTTCTTCTGGACCATGTGCAAAACGCCCTGGTTATTCTCTAGACAATTTGAAAGATGCCGTTCTTGGACGTTCACACCGTTCTGGTGTTGGTAAAGCACGTCTAAAACTTGCTATCGACAAAACCAAAGACATCTTAGGCATTCCTGATGATTATGTGGTTGGTATTATGCCAGCTTCTGACACAGGTGCTTTTGAAGCTGCGATGTGGTCACTGCTTGGTGAGCGCGCCGTTGATGTTTTAGCTTGGGAAAGCTTTGGTAAAGGTTGGGTCACTGACATTACGAAGCAATTGAAACTCGACAATGTTCGTGTTCTTGATGCCGAGTATGGTGAGCTACCAGACTTATCGACTGTTGATTTTAACAAAGATGTTGTTTTCACATGGAATGGTACGACCTCTGGTGTTCGTGTTCCTAATGGTGACTGGATCCCGGCTGATCGTGCTGGTTTGACTTTGGTTGATGCGACTTCAGCTGTTTTTGCTCAAGATATTGATTGGGACAAAGTAGATGTTCTCACATACTCATGGCAAAAAGTTATGGGTGGTGAAGGGCAACATGGCATGCTTGTCTTGTCACCAAGAGCTGTTGCTCGCTTGGAAAGCTATACACCAGCTTGGCCAATGCCTAAAATTTTCCGCTTAACAAAAGGTGGAAAGCTTATTGATGGCATCTTTAAAGGGGCCACAATTAATACACCGTCTATGCTTGCGCTTGAAGATTATGTTGATGGCCTAAAGTGGGCTGAAGACATTGGCGGTCTTGAAGCTTTAAAAGCGCGTGCTGACAAAAATGCACAAGTGCTGAACGATTGGGTTGCTAAAACTGACTGGGTTGCAAACCTTGCAGTATCAAGCGAGATCGCATCTAACACATCCGTTTGTTTGAAGATTGTTGACCCGGCTGTGACAGCTTTGGATGCTGATGCACAAGCCGCTTTTGCGAAACGCCTTGTGAAGCTTGTTGATGAAGCTGGGGCCGCATTAGACATTGGGTCTTATCGTGATGCGCCTGCTGGTCTTCGTATTTGGGCTGGTGCAACTGTTGAAGCGAGTGACCTTGAGCTATTAACGCCTTGGCTAGATTGGGCTTTTGCTCAGGCTAAGTCTGAAATAGCTTAAATTGCGTTTCATTTCACAGAACAATTAAAAGACACTTCAATTAATAGGTTTAGATTAAGGCCTCTCTTTATTGAGAGGTCTCCCTAAAGGAGATTACCATGGCACCACGTGTCCTTATTTCAGATAAATTAAGCCCGCTTGCTAAAAAAATATTCGAAGAGCGCGGCATTGATGTTGATGTTAAAGTTGGCTTGGATAAGGAAGAGCTGGCAGAAATTATCGGCGATTATGAGGGTTTGGCTATTCGCTCTGCTACAAAGCCGAATGAGAAAATTTTAGCAGCTGCTAAGAACCTTAAAGTTATCGGCCGTGCTGGTATTGGTGTTGACAATGTTGACATTAAAGCAGCAACCGCAAATGGTGTTATCGTGATGAACACACCATTTGGTAACTCAATCACAACAGCTGAGCATGCAATTTCTATGATGATGGCTCTTGCTCGCCAAATTCCTGAAGCGAACACATCTACTCATGCTGGTAAATGGGAAAAATCCAAATTTATGGGTGTTGAGGTAACCAACAAAACACTTGGTGTTATTGGTTGCGGTAACATTGGTTCAATCGCTGCTGAGCGTGGCATTGGCCTTAAGATGAAAGTGATTGCTTTTGACCCTTTCTTGACTGCTGAACGGGCTGTTGAAATCGGTGTTGAAAAGGTTGAGCTTGATGATCTTTTCAAACGTGCTGATTTTATTACTCTCCACACACCACTGACTGACAAAACTAAAAATATCATCAATGCTGAAGCAATTGAGAAGATGAAAGACGGTGTTCGCATTGTGAACTGTGCGCGTGGTGGTTTGGTTGATGAAGCTGCGCTTCGTGCTGCGTTAGACAGCGGTAAAGTTGCAGGTGCTGCGTTTGACGTGTTTGCTGAAGAGCCTGCTAAAGAAAATGTGCTCTTTAACGCACCGAATATGATCTGTACGCCGCACTTAGGGGCCTCAACTGATGAAGCGCAAGTGAATGTGGCTGTGCAAGTTGCAGAACAAATGTCAGATTATTTGCTCACTGGTGCGATTACCAATGCGATTAACTTCCCATCTGTTTCTGCTGAAGAAGCACCGCGTTTGCGCCCTTATGCGCAGCTTGCTGAGCAGCTTGGTTTATTTGCTGGGCAACTCATTGAAACTGGCCTTAAAGAAATTCGCGTTGAGTTTGTTGGTGACATTGGTGAGATGAATACAAAAACCCTTACAGCTGCAGCTGTTTGCGGTGTGATGCGCCCTCAATCAGCTGACATCAATATGGTAAGCGCGACTGTTAACGCACAAGAACGCGGTATTGTGATTGAAGAAACAAAACGCGGTGCAGAAGGTGCTTATGGTTGCTACATGCGCTTGACCGTTAAGACTGAGCGCCAGGAACGTTCTGTTGCTGGTACTGTTTTCTCAGATGGTAAACCACGGATTATTCAAGTGCGTGGCATTAATATGGAAGCGGCACTTGATAGTGAAATGCTTTATATTGAGAACACAGATAAGCCAGGCTTTATTGGTGCGCTTGGTACCGTGCTTGGTAAAGCAAATACAAACATTGCTAACTTTAACCTTGGTCGTGAAGAAGAAGGTGGCAATGCGATTGCGCTGATCGGTGTTGATAACCGTGTTACTGATGACGTGCTTGATGCCGCTCGTAACTTGGAGCATGTTGTTGAAGCGAAAAGCTTAAGTTTTTAAGGTTTATCTCTCTCACGGCTATTCCAAGCGCTTGATGCGCTTGGGCCTCCGAGAGGCGGCGCAACACACCGGGCAGCTGTCGCTGCCATGTCCCTCAGCCCTGAAAGAGTGCTGAGCTCCTTCTTCGTATCGTGAGATATGATTGAAGTAGTAATGGTGTACTTAGATATAGCTGCGCTATTTAACATTGTTCAAAAAAGGCCTCTCTGTTGTCACAGGGGGGCCTTTTTTATGGGTGAGAGTTGATGGTAATTTAAAGATAAGAAAAACTAAAACCGTTTTTTGTTAATGAAAACGGTTCGTTACAAATTTGTAATGTCTAGCTTTTTTCATATTCGGTTCATGTTGAGAGGTGTTTATTTGTTTCAACTTAAAGAGACATCTTTTATCTGAGTGCATGTGTTTCTTTTAAAACTGAAATTTGGGGTTTGGACATTTTTAGATATGACTGCATATCTATTCATTGGGAGAAAATAGATGAAAAAAATAGAATTGGGTGACGGCAGAAAATTTGCGTCAAAACAAATACGGCGCGGGGGTGTTAAGTTTGGGTTTGCTGCTTTTTTAGCGACAACTTCTTTAACAGCAGCTTCTATCAGCACAGCAATTGCCGATGAAATTAGCAGTCAATCACGGATTTCATCTGTGATGGTGTTTCCTAACGGCGCGCAGATTACTCGGGTGATTAATGTTGATTTGCCAGCTGGAAAGCATCAGCTTTTGGTCAAAGATTTGCCTTCTGATTTGCAATCACGATCTTTGCGTATTGAAGGGGCGGGGGCGAGTGCGATTGAGATTGGCTCTGTCGATCAGAAAGTGGTGACTGAAGCTTTGAACTTTAGTGCGGACAATTCAGCTAGAGAGCTATTAATGCAACAACTACAAACATTGCTTGATGAGAAGGAGTTGACCAACTCAATTATTCAAGCGGCGGAATTACAAAAGAAACTCTTAAATGAAATGGCGCTCTTGCCATCTCGCCCAATAAGAAACGAACAAGGCAGCACCGATGTTGTGACGCAATATTCCAATCTTTATAATTTGATGGGCGATAAGTTTTTAGAAACGCAAGCTAAAGCGCTGAAAGCAAAAGTGCAACTGCGTGATTTGGATAAGCGCATTAAGAACATTCGCACGCAATTGGCAGAAAAACCTAATAAGCGAAAACGCCGCACTCATTTGACAGTCAATGTTGAAACAGAGAAGGCGGGCAAAGCGCGATTTGTGGTGCATTATCAAATTAGAGGAGCGAGTTGGGCTCCTTTATATGATGCGCGATTGCAAACCGCTGACGGGAATAAAGCAGCTAAACTTGATTTGGTTCGCCGCGCAGTTATCCGCCAAACAACCAGTGAAGACTGGACGAATGTGAAACTTCGTTTATCAACAACGAACCCAACAGGGCGAACAAAAGCGCCGGACCTTTTTGCTTGGTTGATTGATTATAAGAAAAAACGCCGCCCTGTACCGGTTCCTATGGAGATGCAGGAGATGGATCAGAGCTATTCGGATAAAAGAAGATATAAAGCTAAGAAATCACTTTCTCGATCATCAGGCATTTTAGGGATGCAAGCCCCAGCGAAGCCTCGTATGGCTAAAGTAAATAGTGGTCAATTCCAAATGACATTTGATGTGGCGAATAAAACCACGATTAAACGAGATGGTACGCGTAAAAAAGTTTTCTTAGATGCGCTTTCATTAACGCCAGAAGTTAAGTTAATTGCTGTGCCGAAGAAAATGCAAAAGGCGTTCTTGCACGCGTCATTAGTGAATAAAACGGGCAATGCTCTTATTCCTGGATCTGTTTCGCTATTTAGAGATGGGGTTTATGTGGGGCAATCTCGCCTTGGTTTGGTTGAACCTGATCAAAAATTAGATATTGGCTTTGGTGTTGATAGTAAGGTGAATGTCAAATGGGTTCGCCAAGACCGGGTGAAAGGTAAAACCGGGTTGCTAACCACATCAAATAGCGATGTACGCCGCTATAAGGTGACGCTTGTAAGCGGTCATAAAACACCGATGAAAATGACTGTTCTTGATCAGATGCCATATTCTGAAAAAGAGACATTGCAAGTTTCTCTTCTTACAGCTAGCCCGAAACCAACACGCTCAAATGTTGACGACAAGCGCGGTGTTATGGCGTGGGATGTGACCTTGAAACCTCAAAAGGCGAAAGTCATTGAGTTTGGTTATCAGGTTGTATGGCCGAAGGATAAAGCAATTACGCTTCGCTAGGTTAGACATTTTAAAATAGTTAAATTTTGATGCTTCTACGGCCTTCCCTTTTCAAAAAGGGTAGGCCGTAGTTTTTTATTAGGGCTTTAGTTTTATTGGCCTTCAGTTGCCCGCTCTTTTTGTTTGCCTTTTGAGTGAGATGAAATCAGTACACCAGTTAAGATCAGAGCAAAGCCGATATAGTGATAGGCTTGCGGAATTTCATCCAAGAATAAAATTGATAATAACGCGCCAATGGGTGTCATTAAATACAGTAGAATTCCTGTCATGTTGCCGCCGATTAGCTCAACACCGCGATTATAGAATATATAAGCTAAAAGGCCTGGGAAAATGCCAACATAAAGCAGTGCGCCAATGCTGGTTAAATTGATTTCGGCTTTGTAGCCCAATGAATATTCAATGATGGTGAAGGGCACTAAGATGATTGTTGCGGTGATGAAGGTCAGTGCTGCAAATGATAGAGAATGAATGTTTGGTCTTCCTGGAAGCAGAGCTGTGTAGATGGCCCAGGAAATCATTGCGAGTGTGACCATGAGATCTCCAAAGGTAAAGCGGAGGTTGATCAAAGCGCTTAAATCACCTTTGCAAATAATCAATAAAACACCGATGAGTGAAATCACTACAGAGAGCGCTTGTTTGAGAGAAAGCGCTGTACCATGCATCATGAAGTTCAACAAAATGATGAAAATTGGCAAGGCTGCGTTGATCACAAACGCATTGGTCGCTGTTGTGGTGTGCAATCCGAGATAAGTTAATGCGTTAAAAGCGGCGCCGCTTAAGAGGCCGAGTAGGAAAAAGTAAGGAATGCGCCCACGAATTTCAGGCCAGTCTTTTTTTAAATGAGGCCAGGCAAATGGAAGTAGCAATAGTGAGGCCAATAGCCATCTTAAACAGCTTAGGATCATCGGAGGGATGGTATCTGCTACACCGCGTCCCATGACGAAGTTTCCTGCCCAAAAGAGGATGGCGAGTAATACAAGCAAATAAGCATTGTTATAAAGGCGAGAGATAAGTGGATTTAACATTTTAGTTGGCCTAATTGGGAGAGAGACAGAGGTCATGTAGACAGTGGGGGTATCTTGCTAACATTTCTATTTCTGTCATGATTTCATTATAATTTTACCCATCCGAATAGGGATAACTCATCTAATTTGATCTGTCTCATCAATTAATACTGAAATTAAAGCAATTTCTTTGTATTTGGTGCGATTTTCCGCATCTTTTTTGTGGAATTGCTCTCGCACATTTTGGTTTATGTGGTTATATTCGCGCGTGATTTACAGAACTTCACATTAATATTCAATTCAAGATTTAAGGATTTCCCCATGGCAAATGTGGTTGTGGTTGGCTCTCAATGGGGTGATGAGGGCAAAGGCAAGATTGTTGACTGGCTTTCTGAGAGAGCGGATATTGTTGCGCGCTTTCAAGGAGGGCACAATGCCGGCCATACTCTCGTGATTGATGGTAAGGTTTATAAATTATCTTTGCTGCCATCAGGTGTTGTACGTGAGGGGAAATTAGCTGTAATTGGTAATGGAGTGGTGATTGACCCTTGGGCGCTTGTTTCTGAAATTGAGACATTGCGTGGGCAGGGCGTTGATTTAACAGCTGAAACATTACGTATTGCTGAAAATGCGACTTTGATTTTGCCAGTTCATCAAGACCTTGATGCCTTGCGTGAGAAAGCTGCTGGTAAGGGCAAGATTGGTACGACCAAGCGTGGTATTGGGCCAGCTTATGAAGATAAAGTTGGGCGCCGTGCTATTCGTATGATGGATTTGCTAGATTTTGAAGCGTTACCTGCCAAAGTTGAGCGTTTGCTTACCCATCATAATGCCTTGCGTCGCGGTATGGGAGAAGCTGAGCTTGAAGCTTCTGAAACACTTGAAAAATTAAAAGAGATTGCTCCTAAAATTACACCTTATATTGAGCCGGTTTGGCAACTTCTTGATAATGAACGCCGCAAGGGCAAGCGCATCCTTTTTGAAGGGGCGCAAGGGGTGCTACTTGATATTGACCATGGTACTTACCCTTTTGTGACGTCATCAAACACTGTTGCAGCACAAGCAGCTACCGGAACGGGTATTGGCCCTACAGCCGTTAATTATGTGCTTGGCATTACCAAAGCTTACACAACACGTGTTGGTATGGGACCGTTTCCAACAGAGCTTTTTTGTGAAGATGGTACGCGCCTGGGTGAGCGAGGGCATGAATTTGGTACAGTGACTGGGCGCCAACGCCGTTGTGGGTGGTTTGATGCGTGTTTGGTGCGGCAAACGCTGAAAGTTGCAGGAATTACTGGCATTGCGTTGACGAAACTTGATGTGCTTGATGGTTTTAAAGAGCTGAAAATTTGCACAGGCTACAAGATTGGCGATGAGGTTTATGATCATCTGCCGGCCAGTGAAAATATGCAGGCTGAAGTTGAGCCTGTTTATGAAGTGCTTGAAGGGTGGTCTGAGACAACGGCTGGGGCGAGAAGCTGGGCTGATTTGCCGGCAGCTGCCATTAAATATGTACGCCGTGTTGAAGAGCTTATTGAAACTCCGGTTGCGCTGCTTTCGACGAGCCCAGAGCGGGATGACACCATTTTAGTTCAAGACCCATTTGAAGATTAGTAGCTAAGCTACATTAATATAAAAAAGCCCTGCGGTAGATTTATCGCAGGGCTTTTTTATAGGCTTAAATATTAAACATATTTTTGAGCTTCATATGCCCTCTTTTTTCATGTGGCTTCAGTTTCCCACTAGAAACCGCCGTTGCATCCACTTTTTTGTGTTATGCTTCAGATGCCCACAAAGCATCCGCATTTGCTTGTTATTTTCTGGCGACATTGGTGCCGATTTTTTTCCATACGACACTTTCACAAATGCCCATTGCACCGCAACCGGTTAGTTTGGCAGTATTAATAGAGGTGAGTTGGAGTGAGCCTTTATAGGTTTGGCCATCTTTTACATTATAGACATAGCCATACCATTTAAAAATGCCGCCCTTCTTGATGCTTTTCATAATGGTGAGGCCATTTACTGAACGTTTTCTTAATTTGGGATTTGAATTAAATTTATCTGTTTTTAGACCAGATGTGGTTTTTATTATTCTGCCACAAAGTTGATTGCCGCATTTGTAAAAGCCGATGATATCACCTTTGGGTGTTTTCCATTTTCCTAAGATGTGATTGAGGACTTTTGCTTCAACCTCAGGGCTTTTTGCAGCGGCGCTTTGTTCAAAAAAGATAAGCGCTCCAAAAAGGCTGGTGATTATACAGGTGAAAGAGAGAAATTGTTTTTGATTTTGTAAATTACATAATGAAAAAAGTGCTAAAATCAACTGCATAAAAATATACCCTGAATGAATTAAAACTGGCGATTGCTTGATAAATTCTTTGCTGTGTTTATCTGCGAAAAACCATACTTAACTGTTAATCACAGTATAATAATGGCCGTCTGATGACAGAATAATTTTTAAATGAAGAGTTCCCCACAGCTAATTGATTTTTTTGATTATTTTTGCATTCAAACTTTTAAATAATCTTTTCTTGACCTTACAGTTACTAGAAGGTTTATGGTATAGTTCAATTTAGAAGAGGATTATTATGGTTCAAAATAGTGAAAGTTGTTGTTCTTCTAGTGAGCAATCTACTGATTTAAGCGGTTCACTGAAAAATAGGCCAGGGTTTATTAGCTCTGCTAAGGCGACCATGCATTGTTTAACTGGTTGCACAATTGGTGAGGTACTTGGGCTTATCATTGGTGTGAGTGCAGGTTTCACTCCGTTTTACACAATTGCTTTGGCGGTTTTTCTTGCTTTTCTTATTGGATTTGCGATGGCCATCCACTCTGTTCAGTCAAGTGAAGGGCTGGGGTTTGTTGCCGCGTTTCGTGCTGTATGGCTTGGTGAGGTGATCTCAATGGGCATTATGGAATTTGTGATGAATGTTGTTGACTATTCTGTTGGTGGCATGCATGCGACAAGTATTTTCACAGGTGTGTTTTGGCTGGGTATTGGACTTGCTATTCCGGCAGGTTTTTTAGCGGCTTGGCCAGTTAATTATTGGCTCCTTTCAAAAGAAATTAAGAATTGCTGCCACTGATCTTGCTTTTTCTAATTAATTTCAGGGTGATCTATGAAAATTCGCGATGCTGCTGAGAAAACGGACCTTACAGAAAAGACCATTCGTTATTACGAAGATATTGGCCTTGTTGTGCCCTGCCGTCGTTCCAATGGGTATCGCGATTTTTCAGAACAAGATGTCCATAAATTAAATTTTTTATCTCGTGCACGAAAACTTGGATTTTCAGTGGATGATTGTCGCCAGTTACTCAGTCTTTATAGTGACCGCAAACGGGCAAGCAAGGATGTGAAACGGATTGCAGAAGCTCATTTGCATGAAATTGAAGTGAAAATTAATGAGCTTTCAAAGATGCAAGAAACACTTCAGTTTTTGGTGACGAATTGTAAAGGCAATGACCGTCCTGATTGTCCAATCATCAATGATTTAGCTGGGAAATTATAGGTTGTGGGGGCTTTCTCTCACTGTTTTCTTAAGAGTGTATATTTACTAATGAAACGCGCCTTACTTCAAATAATTTATAAATATCAATCACCTTTGTGTTCATAAAAATGTTACAATGCGTGAAGTCTTATGATTTGAGGTTCAAATAAAAATCTGATTTTGATGGGTTGTGAGATGGTCAATTTAAATGACCGTCGAAGAATTTTTCATAATCCGGGAGATTTTATTTTGACCACTGTCGTATTTTTCATGGGCGTTTTGCTCCTTAGTCTTGCTAATGGTGCAAATGACAATTTTAAAGGAATGGCCACGCTTTGGGGTGGTGGTATCCTCTCTTACAGAAAAGCTTTGATCCTAGCGAATATTGCAACTTTAGCCGGTGGTTGTGCGGCGTTTGTTTTGGGTGCTGGCTTGCTTTCTACATTTTCTGGTAAAGGTATTGTCTCAACTGAGGTGTTACAAAGTCCACAATTTGTGGCGAGTTTTGCTATAGGTGCAGCGCTTACTGTGATTTGTGCAACTTGGCTAAAATATCCGATTTCAACCACTCATTCTATTCTTGGTTCATTAGCTGGTGCTGCTTTTGCCTTGCCATTGGCAAACCCACTTTATGGTGTGTTAGTGCAAAAAGCATTTTTGCCATTGCTTCTTTCGCCTCTTATCGCTGTTGGATTGACATATGTGTTATGGCAAATTCGTTGCCTTGTGGTTGGGCGGTTTGCCACAGCAACCAGCAGTGAAGGAGGTTCAGCTTCCTTACAGACAGTTGGCGCCTCTAATGATAATGGAACAGCTAGTGAAGGGAACTTCTTTGAGCGCTCTGGTCACATTGCTTCCGGTTTTACTGTTTGTTTTGCTCGCGGTGTGAATGACACACCTAAGATTGCCTCGATTTGGTTGTTGGGCTCAACTTTTGATCTTTCTACATTTTCTATTTTTGTTGCCATTGCTGTTTTGATGGTGGTTGGCAGTTTGATGTTTTCTTTTAATGTAGCGAAAGTTATGTCGAAAGAAATTACTGGAATGAGCGAGTCTCAGGGGTTTGTGGGTAACTTTGTAACAGCTCTCTTGGTTCTTTTTGCTTCTAAATTAGGGCTTGGTGTTTCAACCACACATGTGTCCGTTGGTAGTTTGTTTGGTATTGGCATGGTGAGTGGGAAAGCTCATTGGGGCAAAATTCAAGAAATTCTCTTGTCTTGGGTTTTAACTTTGCCCATTGGTTTTGGCTTTGCAGCTCTAAGCGTAACTATTTTTGAGGCTCTTTTGTAAGAGGTGATTATAGGGCATAAGACCGCGATTTTTAAAAGCAGGGATTGTGCCAAATAACAGTTGATCATGTTTTTGTGATAATGAGTGAGCATAGATATGATTTGACCATTCCAGCAAAATTTTGAAAATTGCGGATTAGATCAATCGCGTTATTGAGTTGTTCTAAAAATTTACTACTGTTGTTTTTTTTGAAAATTTTAGTGCTGTTGTTGAATTGGAGTTTTTAATTGTTTGGTCTGGTTTTGATGTTGGTTGTGTTTCTCGTTCTATCGCTTGTGGTTTGGAGTTATTTACCCCGGGCTAAGCGTCAGCTTGTTGAAGTTAAATCTTCAAAGCCATCAGGTAAGCAGGCAAAAACTTATGGGCAATTAAGAGTTTTCTTTTTTCAAATTGGTCTTGCTCCACTATTGGCCCTTGGGCTGACATATGTGTTCTGGCAAGGTTGGAGTTCTTTAGTAAATTTTGTCGCTTCTTAATAAATTAAAATAATATGGAGAAAAATATGGACGTTCAGTCTTCGGTTCAGGAACGATATGGTGATGGTGCCAATCAATGTGAGAGCTCACTTTGTTGTGCTGTTAGTTACGATCCTCAATATTTAAAAGTCATTCCTCAAGAAGTGATTGAGCGTGATTATGGCTGTGGTGATCCGTCTCAATATTTAAAAGAGGGCGAGACTGTTTTAGACCTTGGCTCCGGTGGTGGTAAGATTTGTTTTATCGCGTCTCAGATTGTTGGAGAGACTGGCAAAGTCATTGGTGTGGATATGACACCTGACATGCTGAAGCTGGCACGTGAAAGTGCGCCTAAGGTTGCTGAGGAAATTGGCTATAGCAATGTTTCTTTTTTGCGTGGTCATATTGAAGACCTGAAAACTGACCTTGATCTTGTCGATAAGTTCCTAGCTGAAAACCCTGTTGCCTCTGTAGGGGACTATGAAGAACTGACAAGAGAGATCAGCCGCATCGGTAAAGAGCAACCCCTCATTGAAGATGAGACCATTGATGTGATTGTTTCTAACTGTGTTCTTAATCTGGTTAGTGATGTTGATAAGAAGCAACTTTTTGATGAGATGTACCGCGTTCTTAAAGTGGGTGGACGGATTGCTGTTTCTGATATTGTTTCTGATGAAATCTCACCAGAACATTTGAAAAATGACTCTAAATTATGGTCTGGCTGTATTTCTGGTGCTTTGCAAGAAGCTGAATTTGTTAAAATGCTCGAAGATGCTGGTTTCCACGGTATAGTCATTGATAATTATGAGAGTGAGCCTTGGCAGATTGTTGAGGGTATTGAATATCGCTCTGTGACGATTGTTGCTTATAAAGGCAAAGAAGGCCCTTGCATTGAGAAAAACCAGGCTGTGATTTACAAAGGTCCATGGTTACAAGTGATTGATGATGATGGTCATGTTTTTTGCCGCGGTGAGCGTATGGCTGTTTGTGAGAAGACATTTAACATCATGAATTCAGAGCCTTATAAAGACCAAATCATTCCGGTTGAGCCAGCCATTGCTGTTGAGACGAATGAAGATATGGTTTGTGGTGAAGGGGCCCTTCGTCATCCACAAGAGACGAAGAAAGGCGTGAAGCCAATTACAACCGATGCCTCTCAGGGTAATTGTTGCTAAGGTTTTATTGATATTAGTTTTTAAAAGGGAGGCTTTTTGCTTCCCTTTTTTGTTGCCTAGGTTTTCTAATGCCCGCTCATTGAAGAGTAGAAATTAATGAGAATGATGCCTGAAATAATGAGGGTTACACCAATGAGGCCCATGGTATCTATTTTTTCTGCGAAGAAAAATACACCTAATATACAAGTTGCTGCAATGCCGACACCGGACCAGGTTGCGTAAGAGAGGGCAAGGGGTAAGTTTTTTAACGCCAGCCATAAAAAGAAGAAGGACGCACAATAAGAGATAAATGTAATTGCGCTGTACCATTGGTTATTTGTTATTGCACTCCATTTTAGGGCTAGAGTACCTGAAACTTCAAATATGATCGCTGCAGCAAGGTAGAGATAGGGCATTTGAGTTTCTGCTCCTGTTTGGTGATTGTTTTTTGCTTCTCAAAGTGTCTTTTGTCTTGGGTTTAGCATTGTTTCTATTGCAGAGGTTAGTAAATTTTTGTGTCATTCGAGCATGTTAATCGATTTCAATAAAGATAGCTGTTTATGGGCTTAAGAGGCCGCTTGTTTGTGACACTGATTCGAACTAGGTTTTAAACATATGAAACGCTTGTTTGTCCTTTTTGGGTATTAGGGGCATTTGGGGCCAGATGTTTTTGGCTAGATGTTAAAGGGCGTGATATTAATTCAGTGCGCTATTTTGAGGGGGCCATCTGATATGTCTTTACTATTTCGAATTGTGTATGCAGCTCATGCGAATGGCACGCATCATAAATTGGCGTTGGATGCCTTAAATGAACTATCAGTTGAAGATAGTGCAAAATGGTCAAAGCTATTCTTAAAATATTCAGAGCGTTATTTAGAAGGGTCAAAAGACCCGGATAAATTATTCAAGGATTTTAGAAATCACGTTCTGCATGTGCAGGATAATTTTTGGGGTGGGGCGCCTGATAAATGCCGGGAGTGGTATGATGATTTGGTTTCTTGTCTTGTGGCGGAGCGCTGGGAAGATGCGGTTTATAGCGCTGGTGTGCTTTCTCATTATTATACAGATCCGATTATGCCATTTCATACAGCGCAATCTGAGGCTGAAAGCGCCATTCACCGGGCTGTCGAGTGGACGATTAATAAGAGCTATAACAAGCTGAAGAAACGGGCTGAAAAAGACTATAAACTTTTGATGGTTGTGCCCCCTGAAGAGACAATCGATTTTGCGGCCAATATGGTGCGTGAAGGGGCGACGGTTTCGAATAAATATTATTCTCATTTAATCGCTCACTATAATTTTGATCGGGGGGTAGTGAAACCTGAGGAAGGCTATAATGAGCTTGGTCATGTTGTTTTGGCTGAGCTTATTCAATATGCGGCGCGTGGGTTTGCTTTGGTGCTTGATCAGGCGATTAGAGCGTCTGGCAAGGAAGCGCCCGATGTTTCGATTACAGCTGAGACCTTTATGGCGGGGCTTAAAATCCCTGTGAAATGGGTGACGCGTAAGATGGATGACGCAGCGGATAAGAAACTTGTTGAGGCGATGTATGATGAGCTTCAAGGGACGGGGAAAGTTGAAGAGACACTGCCTGAAGATGACCGAGTGATTAAAGCGTTGCATCGTTCTGAAGTACTTGGCATTAAAGATGAGAGTGATGATGACAGTGAAGCAGAAGATGAAGGGCCAACTGAAGCTGAACTCGCCATTGAGGAATTGATGGAAAGGGAGGAAGAAGTTGATAAATCTGGATATGATCGTCATGAGCGGGATGAAAATGAGGCTCCTGTTTCTTTGCCAGAAAAACGACCACAACAAAAGCCAACTCATTATTTAGAAAAGACTGACCAGGTAGAGGATGCGCCTTCCATTGGTGCCAAAACCGCGAAGCGCTTGGGTGTGGTTGGTATTAATACCGTTGAAGATTTGTTGGCCGCTGATGTGGAGCAAGTGGCGGCAGACTTGGATGTTAGATATATTACACCCCAAGTGGTGAAAGACTGGCAGGATCAGGCTTTACTGCAATGTGAGATCCCTCGACTTCGTGGGCATGATGCTCAATTTTTGGTTGGTTGTGGTTATCGCACAAAAGACCGTGTGACTGATGCGAACCCGGAAACATTGCTTGTAGATTTACAAGCTTTCTTATTAACATCTGAAGGTGAGCGATTGCTTCGGGTTGGAAATGAGCCTGATTTGGATGAAGTGAAAGAATGGATTGAAAGTGCGAAACAAGTGGCTTAGGTGAGTTTTTCTTCACTCGCCAGATATTATTTTTATGTGCTCTTTTGACAATGATGATTTCAGGAATTTTATCTCTAGAAATGCCAGGCGCGGGCTTCGGCTAGGAGAAAATCTCTAAATACAGTGATGCGTTTTGAGTTTCTCAACTCTTCTGGATATACAAAATATGTGTTGAGGTTTGGTACATCTGCATCCGGTAACACATTGACTAGTTCTTCATCGTCCTTTGCTAGGTAATCTGGCAGCACTGCAATGCCGACGCCACGTTTCACTGCTTGGCGAAGAGAGTAAAGATTATTAATGGTGACAGCTGGCGTGCGTTTTTCATTTGGCTTTAAACCAGCTGTTTCAAGCCAATTTAATTTTTCCATAGGTTTGGGCGCTTTACCACCGAAGGTGAGAATCCGGTGATTATCCATATCATCTAGGCTTTTGGGCATGCCAAATTTTTTGATATATGAATTGGCTGCATATACATGGAAATGCACTGTAAACATTGGGCGGCGAATGAGATCTTGTTGTGATGGTTCCCTTAGCCAGATTGCGACATCAGCCTCACGCATTGCTATGTCTAATTCTTCATCACTTAAAATAATTTGTAGTTGAATGCCGGGGTATAGATTAATAAAGCTGTTTAAGCGCGGTGTTAGCCAAGCTGAGCCAAAGCCAACCGTTGTTGTGACACGAAGCTCGCCAAAGGGTTTATCTGAGGCGTCTTCAAGCATTGTTTGAGTGGTGAGCAGTTTATTAAAAACATCATGGGCTGTCTTATAAAGAAGCTCACCTTGCTCTGTGAGAATGAGACCGCGTGCATGTCGGTGAAAGAGGGCGACCTTTAAATCTGCTTCTAGTGAGCTGATTTGTCTTGAAACGGCACTTTGGCTCATATCCATTTCATCGCCGGCTTTGGTAAAGCTTCCTGCTTCAGCTACGATATGAAAAATTCGAACTTTGTCCCAGTCCATTAAATCATTCCCAATTCACCCAGAGAAAGATCTGTTTCTCTGGGTGTTTAAAGTTTTATAAGCTTTAATATGTTTTGGAAATTCTATCAAATTGAATATTGCTCGAAATTTTTTGAGCAAAAGATTTTGAGCTTAACATTTCCAATAATTTTAAAGCAGATTGATATGATACGGGTCCCCCGTTTGAGGTGATTATATTACCATCTACAACATAATTGATATTTGTTTGTACTTTAACCTGTGGATATTTGCTTTGAAGATCTTTTTCACCGCCAGCCCAAGTGGTTACCTTTTTTCCGTTTAAAATACCCGCTTCAGCGAGAAGGTGAGCGCCTGAGCAATTGCTGGCTATGGCTTCAGCTTGTTTGTGAGTTTTAATAAATTCGATAAGTTTTTTGTTTTCTAAAAACGGTTTCATCTCATAAGCACTTGGAACTATGAGTACATCGAACTTCCCAGCATCATAAATGGTTTTATCTGCAAGAAGAGGGAGACCTTCTTCTGATTTAATTTTTAGTTTTTTATGCGCAGAAATGAGTTTGATTTTATAATTTTTGAATTCAGGTTGGTTGACTGCTGCGCCTAATACTTCAATTGGTGCTGTGACATCGCCAGTTAAAAAACCATCAAAAACGATGATGCCAATCGTTTTTTGTGCAGCTTTATTGTTTGTAGCGTTAGCGATTGAAAAAGTTGATAGTAAGAGGCAGGCGAAAAGACAAATTTTCTTGATAAAATTCAATTTCATTTACGTATATCCTCAAAATTTAATTATGCCTTTCCAGATAGTAAAAAGGCGTCTAGATCAAGTTATCTAGACGCCTTGGCGTAAAGTAAAATCAAGTATTTTTGATGGCTTAACTGATTAAATTATTCAGCTAAGAACTTTTCTGCTTCGAGTGCTGCCATACAGCCCATGCCAGCAGCTGTAACGGCTTGACGATAGATTTCATCGGTTACATCACCAGCTGCATATACACCTTCAATTGAAGTGGCTGTGCTATCTGGTTTAGTGATGATGTAATTACTTGATGACATGTCGAGTTGGTCTTTAAAGAGCTCTGTTGATGGGGCATGACCAATTGCGATAAAGATACCGTGAACATTTACATCTGTAATCTCGCCGGTTTTCACATTTTTGATTTTCGCGCCTGTGACAGACAATGGATTTTCATCACCAACTACTTCTTCTAAAGTGCTGTCCCACATCACTTCGATTTTTGGATGTTTTAATAGTCTGTCAGCGAGAATTTTTTCAGAGCGAAGGCTATCTCTTCTGTGGACCAAGGTTACTTTAGAGGCAAAGTTTGTGAGGAACAAAGCTTCCTCAACGGCTGTGTTGCCACCACCAACTACAATGACTTCTTTGTCTTTGTAAAAGAAACCATCACAGGTGGCGCAGGCTGAGACGCCAAAGCCTTGGAACTTTTCTTCACTTTCAAGACCAAGCCAACGAGCCTGAGCACCAGTTGAAATAATTACACTGTCAGCTGTGTAGGTTTTGCCGCTATCGCCTTTCATTGTAAAAGGGCGCTTTGAGAGGTCAATTTCCATAATGTGATCTGTGATCATGTTTGTTCCAACATGTTCGGCTTGGGCTTTCATTTGTTCCATGAGCCATGGGCCTTGAATGACATCTGCGAAGCCGGGGTAATTTTCGACTTCAGTTGTAATTGTTAGTTGGCCGCCTGGTTGCATTCCTTGAATTAAGGTTGGCTCTAACATGGCCCGCGCGGCATAAATAGCGGCTGTGTAGCCAGCTGGTCCCGAGCCAATAATGACTAGTTTTGAGTGAGTTGTTTCAGTGCTCATTTTTTTGTCCTTCGTTTTTCAAGGCTACTTATTTTATTTGGTTACAGGCTTCATTTTTAAGAGCTTGTACCAGATTTTTTGTCTTTGGTTGTATTCATTGAATAAATGATCAGCTGAAAGATTTTATGTGATCAGCATAGTTTTGATGTATGATTTGGGCGATCCTTGCCGTTTCGTCAATGGGTTGTTCGGTCACTTTCACGGAAAATTCAATTATTTTATCTACGGGGTGGATTATTTTCTCTGATATGAGGTTATCGAGGAAAATTTTATGCCGTCTACTTGTGCCATTTAGCGGCAAAATATGAACCGGTGCTTTGGTGAATAAGCCTTCAGAAATCATTGAGACGCTATCCGCGGTGATTAGTAAATGATTGGCGTTTGATAAAATGCCAAAATATGGATTGTCTCCTGCTTGATCCCAAATCCAAACCTTTTCATCATCTTTAAATGTCTCACTTAAGGCTTTTGTTACGAAGCTTTCTGTTCTGCTAGAGGGCGTGAGGAGGATGGTGGCGTTTTGCTCTTTGCGTGCTTTTTGAAGACATTGGATTAGATTGTGGAGGGCTTGATCATCAAAGCCATACTTTTTGTTCTTGCCGCCTAAACATACGCCTAAAATTGGCGGAAAATTTTCTGTTTCATCGCTTTTCGGTAGTAAGTTTTTATCTTGCCAGATTGAGCGCCATTTGACTTGTTCTTCATCGAGTTTTGCTTGCGTGAGTTTGTGCAGGGCAACTTTTGTGTCGATGACATTTTGCCCTTTTAAGGCGTCATGCTGCATAGAGGCTATAAGGTTAAAATAGTTCGTTGGGGTTTGTGGGTTTTGGACGTGAACGCGGTAGGTTCTCCCTTTTGATTTTTTCCCAATTGCAATTGAAATGGCTGAACTTCTTCGCCCACAAGTGATTAAAATATCAGGCCATCTTTCATTCTCAAATGAGCAACTGTCTTTAGAGAGGCTTTTGAAGGGAAGCGGATTTAAATGGCCAGGGAAATATTTACCCCAACTGTTTAAGTTTGCTGTTTTTTCAACAATCTCGCATTGGATTTCGGGCGCGTTTAGGCTCTTGATGGCAGAGGCCAAACCAAGGGCTTGACTGCGCATGCCTGGTGCTCCGCTTGTTATGGCCCAGATTAGCAAGGTTGGCTCACTTTAATATTGGAAATTTCAGTTTAATTTTAGGAGAAGAAAAAGGGAAAGTCCCATGCTTGTCAAGGGTTAGATGAATGTACTCTCTCAGGATGAATTAATCCGTATTTTTCCATTTCTTCTAAAAAATTTCAAAATTTTGAAATTTATGGTACTCTTGGGTGTTTATTTTGTTCAATAATTAATTTGAATCGAATAAAGGGGAAGAAATGAAACATAATCTAGATGGTATTGACTGGAAAATTCTGGCAGAACTACAAAAAAATGGCCGGATTACAAATGTCGAACTAGCCTCAAAAGTTGGTATATCAGCTCCACCTTGTTTGCGCCGTGTGCGTGCACTTGAGGAAGAGGGGATAATTGAAGGCTATTTCGCGCAATTAAATGAGAAAAAAATAGGTCATGACCTTACAGCTTTTGCGATGGTTAGCTTAACGGCGCAATCGGAAGTTGATCTGGTTAATTTTGAGAAAATGACCGCGCAATGGGATTTGGTCAGAGAGTGTTATATGCTTTCAGGCGAAATTGATTTCATGCTGCGATGTGTTGCTCGTGATTTGACGGAATTTCAAGATTTTGTGGTCAAAGAGTTGACGGCTACACCGAATGTTGCTGGCGTTAAAACATCTCTTGTTATTCGCCGCTCAAAATGGTTAGCAGGCGGAGCTATAATGGAATTATCGTGATGGTTTAGCCTTGTAGGGGGAAGGGAAGTTTTTCTTCTACAACTTCTTCTTTATCGTCTTCGGCTGTTTTATCACTTGCTGCTTTTGCGCTTCCTCTGACCTTGAGGAACCTCATAACTCTTTGTGCTGAGGCCATGTCCAGGCTTTCATAACGGCGGATGGCTTCAACTATTTGAGAGCCACTTGCTTGTCCGATGTTTTCACGTAGTTGGAGAAGGCTAGCAAATGTTGAGCGCTCAAACGAGTTTGATTTGCAAAGGACGGCGAGCGCCGGTAATTCTGCGTGTAGCAAGCAATGTTTAACTGTGCTTTGATCTAGGTCTGTCATTAAATGCAGGCAATAGATGGTTTCTTCAGTTTTTTGCAGCTTTACATAATGAATGATAACACGTTCATCTAATTGTTTGCGGCTGTGCAAATAGTCTATTTCTTGGAAGGAAGCTTCTCTTTCAGCTTCTGATGTTTCTAGATCAGCTGATTTTTCTTCAATTGTTTCGTCAATTTCATTCTCAGAAATATCTATGCCTTTGGCAACTGTTTCAGCTTTGATTTTATCAGCTACACGCTTTTTTATGGTTTTCAGCAAATCATCCGGGGTATCACTGCGGTCATGTAGAATTGAATTTAGGGCTGAGTTATCAAGCGCGTTTTGTGTTAGTTTTTCAAAAGATGACCGTGAGAAATTTGCGCCAGCATTAGAGCTGACATTTAGTAAAACTTCATCATTACCACGATCGACAAGTGCATCTGTAACTTTTACATTGATGTTGTCACGTTTACAGATTGCAAGGAGATGATCTTGGCTTTGCGTTTTAGCGACTTTAACTAAAAAGTCATCTGATAAGATTTTTGATCTGGTGAGAACAGGGCGAGCGACTTCAATTTCATCGATCGCTAATTTGTGTGTTAGACGGGTGGGGGCATTAGGCATATCTGCCAAACGATCAGCAAATTCAGCTCTGACAGAGGTTTCTAGCTCATAAGCCAGTCTATCCATGATTTGGTCGAAAGCAGCTTTATGATCAGGCTGTTGCTCATCAGCCGTGATTACGAATAAATCTGTGATGCGATGTAATAAAGCACGGCGGCTTTCGCTTGATTTTGTTGCTGAAAGTTCTTGCAACTCATCAAGTATTTGCACACTGTTTTCCATCAATTACCCCATAAGCATAACTACACAATGGTTATTAATAGGGCATTGATCTTTAAATTTTTCTAAATAATTTACTGAAAACCAGTATTTAGTCGCAAATTTGCGGCGATAAACCCCAATTTGGAGTTCTTTTTGACGATTTTTTCAAATTTTTATTGAATTTGTTAAGGGGCAATGGACGTCGTTATTCTTTAAAATGAACTTCTAAAATTTCATAACTTTTTTGGCCGCTAGGTGTTTTTACTTCAGCGACATCGCCAATCGATTTACCAATTAAAGCTCTGGCAATAGGAGAGGTGATTGAGACTTTGCCTGATTTTACATCAGCTTCATATTCACCAACGATCCTGTAAGTGACTTCTTCTTCTGTATCCTCATCCACAAGGTCCACCATTGCCCCAAAAACAATTCTGTCGCCAGAAAGTTTAGTAACATCAATCACTTCAGCTCTTGAAATTTTGTCTTCTAGGTCAGTGATGCGGGCTTCATTGAGGCCTTGTGCTTCTTTAGCTGCGTGATATTCAGCATTTTCAGATAAGTCACCGTGGGCACGAGCTTCAGCAATCGCTTGGATAATTCTTGGGCGCTCAACAGATTTTCTGTTTTGCAGCTCTTCTTCAAGCTCAGCATGTCCATTTACGGTCATTGGTACTTTATCAACTGACATAAAGATATCCTCCAGCTCCTGAAAAATTCGGGTGCCCTAATTAAATTAGTTAAGTTACCTTGGTAACTCAAGATTAATGTGACTGATAGTCCTGAATAGGGGTGACGTTCATATTATCCTCACTTATTGCCTCAATTGCGAGGGAAATCGCGCGAATTCCAGCCAAAGTGGTATAATAAGGTATGTGATATAATAGCGCAGTTTGACGAATGGACTTACTATCAGCTAAGGCTTTTGACCCTTCAGTTGTGTTGAAAACCAGGTCAATGTCCCCATTTTTCATGGCATCGACGATATGTGGACGGCCTTCAAGCACTTTATTGATCGGGCTGGCTTCAATATCATTCTCATTTAGAAAACGAGCTGTGCCACTTGTAGCAACGATGTTAAAGCCAAGCTTTTGCAATTTGCCAACAGGTTCAATTAAACGCTCTTTATCACGCTCTTTTACTGAGACGAAAATTGTTCCACTGGTAGGAATATCAATGCCGCTGCCGAGCTGACTTTTGGCAAAGGCCATTGGGAAGGCTTTATCTAGTCCCATAACTTCACCGGTTGAGCGCATCTCTGGGCCCAAAACACTATCAACACCAGGGAAGCGAGTGAATGGGAATACGGCTTCTTTCACTGCGATATGATCAAGCTTTTTCTTAACCAGGTTGAATTTATCTAATTTGGCACCGGCCATAAGTTCAGAAGCAATGGCTGCAATTGGCCTGCCGATAACTTTTGCAACAAAAGGCACTGTGCGACTAGCACGCGGGTTCACTTCAAGGATGTAGATGTTTTCATCTTTGATGGCGAACTGCACGTTCATAAGGCCAACGACATTTAATGCTTTGGCGAGTTTTGCAGTGTGCTCTTCTAATTCAGCAAGAATATGTTCTGGCAATGAATGAGGGGGTAGTGAGCAGGCGCTATCTCCTGAGTGGACACCGGCTTCTTCAATGTGCTCCATGATAGCGGCAACGAAAACATTTTCACCATCTGATAGGGCGTCAACATCCACTTCGATTGCGTCTCTTAAATAGCTGTCTAGCAACACGGGGCTGTCACCAGAGACATGCACTGCTTCTCTGATGTAGCGCTCGAGTTGAGATTGGCTATCAACGATTTCCATGGCACGGCCACCCAAAACATAAGATGGGCGAATGACAATCGGGAAGCCAATTTGTTCGGCGATTTTCGACGCTTCTTCGGCGCTTCTAGCTATGCCGTTTTCAGGTTGTTTGATGCCGACTTTTTCAATGAGTTCTTTAAAGCGATCTCTATCTTCAGCCAGATCAATAGCATCTGGTGAGGTGCCTAGAATTGGTACACCGCTTTCTTCCAAGAAGTTGGCGAGTTTTAACGGTGTTTGACCACCAAACTGAACGATCACACCTTTGAGTGTGCCTTTGGATGTTTCTACCTTGATAATTTCTAAAACGTCTTCTTCTGTTAGTGGTTCGAAATAAAGACGATCAGATGTGTCATAGTCTGTTGAAACGGTCTCTGGGTTGCAGTTGACCATGATGGTTTGATAGCCAACTTTTGACAGTGAAAAGGCGGCGTGACAGCAGCAATAATCAAATTCAATACCTTGGCCAATACGGTTTGGGCCGCCACCTAAAATAATGACTTTCTCGGCATCTTCCGGGTGTGCTTCAGAGTTGCCATTTGTCTCACCTTCGATGAGCGGTGTCTCATATGTTGAATACATATAAGCTGTTGGTGATGCGAATTCAGCGGCACATGTATCAATTCGTTTGTAAACAGGATGGACACCAAGAGATGATCTGTGGCTTGTGACTTCTGTTGTTTTATGGCCAGCTAATTCAGCAAGGCGTGCATCAGAAAAGCCCATGGACTTTAACTTTCGCATTGAGCTTTCATCTTGAGGAAGGCCATGCTCTTTCACACGGGCTTCATAATCAATGATTTCTTGGATTTGCTCTAGGAACCAAGGATCGATTTTGCATGAAGCGTGGATCATTTCATGAGAGACACCATGGCGCATCGCTTGAGCAACTTTTAACAGCCGATCTGTGGTTGGTTGGCCTAAAGCTTCGCGGATGACATTTTTATCTTCACCTTCACCATAGCCTTCAAAGGGAAGATCATTAAGACCCGTTAAGCCTGTTTCTAGGGAGCGCAGTGCTTTTTGCAAACTTTCTTGAAAGTTGCGGCCAATGGCCATGGCTTCACCAACAGATTTCATGGCTGTTGTTAAAGTGGGTTCACTGCCTGGGAATTTTTCAAAAGCAAAGCGCGGTATTTTGGTGACGACATAATCTATGGTTGGCTCGAATGAGGCCGGAGTGGCGCCGCCAGTAATATCATTATCTAGTTCATCTAGCGTGTAACCAACGGCGAGTTTTGCGGCTACTTTGGCAATTGGGAAGCCTGTTGCTTTGGATGCAAGGGCAGATGAGCGTGACACGCGTGGGTTCATCTCAATTACAACAAGACGGCCATCAGCTGGATTGACAGCGAATTGAACGTTAGACCCACCGGTTTCTACACCAATTTCACGCAGCACAGCTAAAGAGGCATCGCGCATGATTTGGTATTCTTTATCGGTCAGGGTCAACGCTGGGGCGCAGGTCATGCTATCGCCGGTGTGGATGCCCATAGGGTCGATGTTTTCAATGGAGCAGATGATGATGCAATTGTCTGCATTGTCACGGACGACTTCCATTTCATATTCTTTCCACCCAAGAACAGATTCTTCGATTAAAACTTCTGTTGTTGGGGAGGCATCTAGCCCGCGCTCGATAATATCAATAAATTCTTCTCTGTTATAAGCAATGCCGCCGCCGGTGCCGCCCATAGTGAAAGAGGGGCGAATGATGGCTGGTAGGCCGATGACTTCCATGGCTTCCATGGCTTCGGCCATGGTGTTAGCAACACGAGATCTTGGGGTCTCTAGGCCGATTTTGTCCATGGCTTTTCTGAAGCGATCTCTATCTTCAGCTTTGTCGATGACGTCTGCTTTCGCGCCAATCATTTCAACATTAAGTGCATCAAGAATGCCGCGCTTTTTCAGCTCTAATGCTGTGTTGAGTGCTGTTTGACCGCCCATGGTTGGAAGGATGGCGTCTGGGCGTTCTTCTGCGATGATTTTGGCGACCACTTCAGGTGTGATTGGCTCAATGTAAGTGGCATCAGCTAGCTCTGGGTCTGTCATAATCGTGGCTGGATTGGAATTGACCAAAATGACCCTGTAACCTTCTTCTTTTAAGGCTTTAACGGCTTGGGTGCCGGAGTAATCAAACTCACAGGCTTGGCCGATAATGATGGGTCCCGCCCCGACGATGAGGATGGATTTTATGTCTGTGCGTTTTGGCATTTTCGTATCTCAGTGCTAGCAATTATGGCGCACCCAAATTGTTTGGCTCTTTAAAGTGAAAAGCCAATTTCAAGTGCGATTTTTCTTTGTCTGGGTAGCTGACTTTCAAAGCCCTCTGAGAAGGGCACACTAAACAAGGTTTTGTGATTGGGCAATCCCCAAATGGTCTCTCAATTGTGAGAAAATAGGTTTATTTGGGGGAATTATCCTTAATTTTAAATCAGCTTAACAGTTTCTATTGTTTTGGTTGAAATTTAGATGTTTTTAAATGGAACTATAGCCTTTTTATTTTGACCAAATCGGGAGAAAATAAAGGGCAAAAAAATCGCAATTTTATCTCAATTGAAGTTTTAGTTTTTCTTGCCGAAATCAGGTACGTTTTGACATGGATCTCCGCGTTTGATAGTCGGTGTTACCCAAATAAAGTCTGCGGCTATATCGCCAGATGGGCTTTTTTGCACCAGATCCTTGATTGATTTCGTATCGCTTTCGATTTCAGCAAATTGGACCGTGAGAGCTTGATTCTTGCCTTCTCTTAAATTTAGATACCATGGGACACCGCGATCTGTTCTTGTGTGACCATTTCCTGCGATCAATATTGATTGACGTCTTTTTTCTTCTTTGTCGTATGACGCCTGGATCATGACATCTGCCATCCAAGCATCTCTGAACCTTTGTACTTGTGTCATTGGTGGAATGACATGCTCTGGTAAGCGGTTGCAATGCGCAACGCGAATGTCTTCTGAGAGTGCTTCATTTAAAGTTTTCTCAAGTTTCACGTCTAACTTGAAAACTTGTTTGGCTTTTTCAGGCAAAATGCTCATGTCGGTTTTGATCAGATGATCAATCATGATACGGGTTGTGTGGCCGGGGTAAACTTCGAGATCGTGAGTGAAGATTTGTTCACCGATGGGTAAATAAATATCCCATGAGGGCCAGCCATTTTGTTTCCAGCGCAAAGCTGTTCCAAGATGTTTGGCTTTTGAATTTGGTTGATTTCTATAGCCGTTGAAACGTTGCATTTGATCTACTTTGATCATTTCAATGACGAGCGCTGGCTTTGTGGCTTGTGTTTTTACAAGGGCGTTTATGATACCGGCTTGCAATGTGTGATGATCTGGGTTGTCGTGTATTTCACCTAAAAGAACGAAAGGTTTCTTTGAAAGGGCCTTGATTAGTTCTGATGGTGTGATGAAGCTTTGTTTTTCTTTTGACCAGATTTTTCCGACGAGTTTGCTCTCTTGTAGTTCGGTCGATTTCCAGCTTGATGGATTTGCTAATTGATCTGTTGTTTTAGAAAAGCCTATTTGGTTGGTTCCTGAAAGGATAAGTGCTGAGAGGCATAAGGTTTTTATAAATTTCATTTAACTTGTCCTTTTTTTTGTGCCTTTAGATTGCTCACAAGCAACCGGCACATTTTATGCGGTTTCAGTTTCCCACCAGAAACCGCCGCGCTGGGTGCCTTCAGTTGTCATTTTTTTGCTTCAGATGCCCACTCTCTTGGCGCTCCTTCAGTTGCCTACCAGCAACCGTCGCGGCAACCGCAATAAGCAACCGTTATTTTTTTACGTGCCTTCAGTTTGCTCATAAGCAACCGGCATTTTTTGAAGCCCCTTTAGTTGCCTACCAGCAACGGGGGCGGTATCCGTAATAAACTTTCGCATATACTAGGCGAAAATAAGGGAGGCTTTTGCCTCCCAAAAAATTACGTACCAATTTGTTTAATGGACCACATTATTGGTTATTCTTTAATGGGTTCCATATTTTTTTGTGCCCGCATGAAATTCACAAATCTGCGGAATAGGTAGTGGCTATCTTGTGGGCCTGGGCTGGCTTCAGGGTGATATTGCACTGAAAAAACAGGTTTGTCTTTTAGTCTTATGCCGCAATTTGTGCCATCAAATAGAGAAATATGGGTTTCTTCCAGAGTTTCTGGGAGTGTTTCCCTATTCACCGTAAAGCCATGGTTCATTGAAGTGATTTCAACTTTGCCGGTTGTGTGATCTTTCACCGGGTGGTTTGCACCATGATGACCTTGCTGCATTTTTGCAGTTTCAGCACCTAATGCGAGTGCTAAAATTTGATGACCAAGGCAAATGCCGAAGATTGGTTTGCCGCTATCTACCAATTTTTTGATTTCTTGTGCTGCATATTCACCGGTTGCAGCTGGGTCTCCAGGTCCATTAGAGATGAAGATACCATCAGGGTTTTGGGCTAGGATGTCTTCAGCTTTGGAGGAAGCTGGCATAACTGTGACTTTGCAGCCAACCGATGAGAGGCATCTGAAAATGTTGCGCTTTGTGCCACAATCTAATGCGACCACATGAAAATCTGCTGTCTCTAGATTTCCGTAACCTTCGTTCCAAAGCCATTTTGTTTCTGACCATTCATAATTTTCATCAATAGTGACATCTTTTGCCAAATCGGCTCCTTCGATGCCTTCCCATTCAGATGCTTGCTTTTTCAAAGCATCAATATCGAACACACCTTCAGAATTATGGGCAATAACCGCATGTTGCATGCCTTTTTCTCTGATGATGCTTGTTAAAGCTCTTGTATCAACATCTGTAATGGCGATGATTTTGTTGTCTTCCAACCAATTTTCGAAATGTTTGGTTGAGCGATAATTAGATGGTGATGTTATTGAGCTGCGCAAAATACAACCGCGGACTGCGTTGCTAGCCTTTGTATTGGTTGTTTCGGTGTCTTCTTCATTGGTGCCAATATTACCAATATGAGGGAAGGTGAATGTGATGATTTGGCCAGCATAAGAAGGATCGGTTAGAATTTCTTGATAGCCTGTCATTGCGGTATTAAAGCAAACTTCACCAACAGCGGTTCCTTCGAAACCTGCGCCAATGCCTTTAATAACCGTTCCATCAGCCAGTACAATTAACGCTGTGTATTGAGTGGCTTCCCAGGGTGCTGGTGTTTTTGTTTCTGAGATGGTGGTTGTTTGCTCTGTTGAGGTTGTTTCAGACATTCAATTGGCTTTCTTCTCAGTTGTTTTGTATCTCATTTAATAAAGCAGCATGTTTTTATTATTCGCAGCATAATATTGCATTCAAAATTTAACCATTAAAGTTTGAAGTGCGGTCAGCTAAATGAGATTTTGAATTTGTTTATTTACCAGATGCCACAAGATTTGTCTTCAATCCGACAAATCAATTGTTTTTAAAAGTTTGATAAACGGCCCGACCCTATGTGAATGTTTTTCTATAGTCAACAAAAAAAATAATAAAATAACCAATGAAATCAGTGCTTTACATATGTGAAAATGATTGCCAAATTAGGGTTTAATGATTTACGCTTATATTGCTCTCATGATTCTGAAATTTTTTCGGAATTTGGGAGCTTTTTTGCTGAGCTTGGTTTTTGTTTATATCTCTCAATATTGTGGGATATTTAACGTAAATTTTGGCAGTAAATTTAAGTTTTATTCTTTCTAGTTAAATGGGATTTTTTATGCGCGATAAAATTAATGATGCTCTGAAAGATGCTGTTAAGGCGAAGGATAAAACCAGGGTTGGGACGCTTCGTTTGATTAATGCAGCGATTAAAGACCGTGACATTGCTGGTCGTACAGGTGGCTCTGATACGGTTTCAGATGCTGAAATTCTTGAGATCTTGTCTAAAATGGTTAAGCAACGCAAGGAAGCTGCTGTGACCTATAAAGAGGCTGGGCGTGATGAGCTTGCTACACAAGAGTTGCAAGAAATTGAAGTTATCAAAGATTTCCTTCCTCAACAAATGGATGAAGAGGCCGTTACCCAAGCTGTAAAAGAGATTGTTGCGGAGATTGAAGCTACAAGCTTGAAAGATATGGGCCGGACAATGGCAGCTTTGAAAGAAAAATATGCTGGCCAAATGGATTTTGGTGCCGCTAATAAAATTGTAAAAGAACTTTTGCAGTAAGCGAATTTTCAATAGTTAAGTCAGTTCAATAATGGATAGTTAGTCTTTGTAGATCCCAGATACACCTAGATTTTTTCATCTACAGAACCTTAAGGTTTAATTTTTCCGCATATTCTTCAAGAAGCTTTGTTTGTCTTTTGCTGCCTCTTTTTGCGTAGAGTGGCAGTGTTTTTGTTGGATCATTATGAATGAGTTCAATGATTTGATAGGGTTGAAGGGCGTTGTTTCTCGGGCGTTTGCCTTCTCTTGTTTGAACGCCTTTGAAGTCATTATAAGGGATTTGCGTAGCTTTAGAGGTGAACCAATATTCTTCCTTCACGTCAACATAGGTTTGGTGGAATGTGAGGTGAGATGATCCTTTGGTGCCGAATATGCCTTTGGCGAGATTGAAGCCCCCAAAACTTCCCATTGCGAGACCTAACAGTAAGTTTGGTGTAAGTGAGCTTTCCTCTAAATTTGAGCGAAATAAAGCAAAGCCAAAAATGGTGAAAAATAAGCCGGTTATGATTTGAGAGATATAATCAGATTTGCTGGCCGGAACTTTTACCTTGGTTGGAAAATTCTGAAGATCAACGATAAAGCTCGTTTTGCCTGCATTTGACAATTTGAGTTGTATGGCCATTGTCTTACCTCTACCCGTGCTATTTTATCCCTTACCCCTCAATCTATGGCTTTTTTTTGTGTTTCTGACAAGTTTTAGAACCTTGTTGAATATTTTGATGAACTTTTTCTCCTTTCAAACGACCAACAAATAACTCAATCGTTTTATGAGAAGGAGCAGGGTTATGAAACAGGAAAAATTATATGGTTTAGGCGGGCTTAGTTTGGCTTTTATTGTTGTGGTTGTTGCTGGATTGCTTAGTGTTGACGGCAATGCAGTAGCTAAAGATGAAGCACGAGTGAGCACTTATTCTTCAGAGCAGGATTTATCTCAGGCTGGATATTCAGAACTTTCATTGTCAGGGAGTGCTTATAATCATTCATTGCTTAATCGTGAATGCCTTTTGGCGGATGAATTGATTTGTCGTGATTTAAATTAAGTTCTTGCAGATATTTTATTGAACCATTTTGACTGCAAAAACGACCCATAAATACAAATAAATATTTATAATATGGGAGTTTTAGTCGATGTATTATTTTAGATTTCTTATGGTCGCAGGCTTGTTTTTGGTTTTAAGCGGTGCTGCATTGAATAATTTACCTCAGCATGAACAAATGACTATGAAAATTAATTTGCTACGATGATTTGTGAGGCTTTAATGCGAGAATTTTCAATATTAAAAGGCTATCCCGTTAATTCAATATTGGGATAGCCTTTTTTCAGGAATTGTTTAACGGATGCGTTTGATGCAAACGTTTGTCACGCCAGAATTAATGAAGCCAAGACGAGATGCTGCTCCTCTTGTAAGGTCAATGATGCGGCCATGAATAAAGGGGCCGCGATCGTTAATACGCACAATGATTGAGCGTCCATTGCGGCGGTTTGTTACCCGCACTTTTGATCCAAATGGTAATGTTTTATGTGCTGCTGTGTTCGCACCGTGACGTAGACGTTCACCACTTGCTGTTTTGTTTGTTGGGCCTGCGTACCAGGAAGCTTTACCGCATTGCTTAAATGCGTGAGCCTCTGAATTAGACACAAGAACAAGTGATAACAGTAGGGCAAAGAAAAGCCCTGTCCGTTTAAAGTACATTGAAAAATACTCCATAATAATGGTCGATTAATTTGGCGTAGAATTAGCCTTTTAGAATTGAACGGCTTTTTGATTGAAGCCGGGGCGAAATTTAATGGTTAATGAGGCAAAGTCAAGGCGGGGATTTGTATGGTGTGTTTATTTTGTCACATGTGTTTTTTGCGGAGTAATTTTAAGGTTTCTATAATTTCAAATTTTAATCGCCTTATAATGATTAATTTCACTATGCGCTGTTTTTTATTTCATTCATTGCTTTCATTCACGTTTTAAAACGATTTTGTTTTTGAGATTATCTTTTGGTTTAGTGGGCGTTCTAAATTGCTTCCCTACAGCTATTCTTCAAGCATCTTTTTATAGTTCACAGTGTTATCAAATGCTTAGATTGTCTTTTGTTTTTTGCTCTAAGCATAATTACTGTTTCTCTCTTGGATTTTTTATTGTGTTGTTAACTGATTTCAGCCTTGTTTTGGCTGTTGAGAATTTCAAAACTTTCTTTTGAAATTGAATATGAAGAAAATATGACGTGTGGTAATATTTTATGTTGACGTTTGTGGGCCGTGACTGTATTAGCGCGGTCTTTAACGAGATTAACCTTAATGATTTTTGATTGGGCTTACAGAGTTTTTTAAGTTTGTGGCCTTATCTTTGGAGGGAAAAGGTTGAGTTAATTTCACATCTGTTGTGGTGAGTGTTTTTTTAAGTAAATGCTTCCTGGCAGTCATTCTAAATTATAGGAGTGAATTAATGAGCCGATTTGTTTCTGAAGTTAGTGAAACGGAAATTCTTTTGGTTACTCGCCGATTGATCCGCTCGCGTGGGGTTGATGGTTTTGATCTAAAAGATGTTGCCGTTATGGTGCGCAGACCTGAAGCTTATATCCGTAAATATTATGGGAATAAGAGAGCTCTATTGCGTTCTGTCAAAGATGGTGTGCTTGAAGATTTGCGGTTTACTTTGCAAAATGCAGTTATTGGCCTTGATGAGCCAATTGAGAAGATTTATGCGATCTGTAAAGCTTATCGGAATTTTGCCAATAAGCAGCCAGAGTTGTTTCGCTTGATCCATCGTCCTGAATTAAAAACAGGTGAATTTGCTGAAGAGAAGGAAATTTGTGATCCTGTATTTGAATTGGTGAGTGAGGTTGCTGGTGATGATCACGCGGTCTCAGCTTCAAGGTTTTTAGCCAGTTTTATGTATGGTTTTTGCAGTATGGAGATCGATGGTAGTTTTCGACTTAGCGGATCTGTTGATGAAGCGTTTGAATATTCTGTTCGATCTTATTTTTCTGGGCTTGAGGGGACGAAAAACCTGACTTTTCTTTGAGTTTTTTCTGGTTTGAAGCTGTAAAGCTCTATAGATTGCAATTAGCTTTTTGATTGGTTTTCTAAATGGAGTGTATGAGCTGGATGAGTGGTCAGGTTTTGTCTTTTCTTTTTCGTCGTGGACTTTTTCTTTGTGTCGCAGTTGGGTTCATTTTCTTTAATTTAGGTGTTACCTCTAGCTTGGCTGATGAAAGTTATAAAAGTCGTATTCCGCCGCTTTCTCTTTA
>JAEPQF010000008.1:2908-13235 GCA_017640685.1 Hyphomicrobiales bacterium | reverse complement strand
TTATCAAAAAATGTTAGAGGCGAATAAAAGTTCTGGTTGGGTGTCGTTTCGTAATTATGGCAAGCATCAATGGATCTATTTTACGGCTCTTCAAACGCTTCACTGCCAACTGCATGAAATCCGTTATTCCATCAATACGCTTGAATTAGACAAACGGTTTGATTTGGTAAAATGTAATCCGCAATTGCCATTTTCACTCCCTTCTAATAGCAAGTGGCAAGATATTGCTATTCGTTTGCCAAAAGGCACTGCTGAGCGTGTTGCTGTTCAAATTGTTTGGGGCAATGGAACATTAAGTGAAGTTTCTATTTTTGAGCCTTGCAAAGATGTTGGGGACCAAACCTGTTCATTTCCAGTGAAGGTCGGTAAAGTTGTTGGCTCACAACCGCACCGTGGGACTGCTCGGTAGATTTTTTGAGCTTTTAACATCGTCTTATAGTCAAATGAGTGGCTTTGGAGAGTTGAGGAGAACTTGTGTTTTTCTTCTCATTAGGCTATGAGTGCGGCTGGATTTGCTCTATTTCATCGTACTTTGTTCTGTTAAGTGCTTATGGAGCTTTGACACCTCAATTAGGTTAGATTTCGTTTGGGTGTGTCAAATTTTAGACTTATAGATTTCATCTGGTTCTGTTAGCACCTTGCTCAATAGAACTTATATTTTCAAATATTAGGAATAAAATAGTGAGCACGCAGGCTTCTTTTCTTGACGCGGCCAAACGTTATCTTGGTGGTGAACCTCTTACCTTTTCACGATTTCAAATCGAAATTTTATGCGGACTAACCGTAGCACTCGCGCTTGTGCCAGAGGCGGTTGCATTTGCTTTTGTTGCCAAGGTTGATCCGCTTGTAGGGCTTTATGCAGCCTTTATCGTTGGCCTTATCACAGCGCTATATGGCGGGCGACCTGGCATGATCTCTGGTGCTACAGGGGCCCTAGCCGTTGTGATGGTTGAGCTTGTGGTGACGCATGGTGTGCAATATCTGTTTGCAACAGTTGTGCTTATGGGGATCTTTCAGCTTTTGGCGGGAATTTTTCATCTTGGGAAATTCATTCGCATGGTACCGCGGCCGGTGATGCTTGGCTTTGTAAACGGGTTGGCAATTGTTATTTTCCTCGCCCAACTTTCTCAATTTAAAGTGCCTGATGCGAACGGCGTTCAGCAATGGATGCAAGGGCAACAACTCTTTATTATGCTTGGACTTGTGTTTTTGACTATGCTTTTGATTTACCTTGTACCTAAGGTGACAAAGACCATTCCAGCTCCGCTTGTTGCGATTGCTGCTGTGAGTGCGCTTGCGATTTTCTTCCAACTTGATACACGCACTGTTGGTGATATGGCAGATATTGGCGCTGGGTTACCTCTCTTTTCCATTCCTTCTGTGCCACTAACTTTTGAGACGTTTAAAATCATCTTGCCTTATGCGCTGATTTTGGCGGCAATTGGTTTGATTGAAAGTTTGCTCACACTTAACCTTGTGAATGATAAACTTGAAAAACGTGGTGGGGCGTCGAAAGAATGTTTGGCGCAAGGGGCGTCTAATTTCGTTTGTGGTTTCTTTGGTGGCATGGGGGGCTGTGCGATGATTGGTCAGACAATGATTAATGTGAGTTCTGGTGGGCGCACGAGGATCTCTGGCATTGCAGCGGCCTTGTTTCTTCTTTGCTTTATTCTTTTTGCCTCTGACTTGATTGAGCTTATTCCGCTCGCAGCGCTAGTGGGTGTGATGTTTATGGTGGTGATTGGTACTTTTGCTTGGGATACCTTTAAGATGCTACCTAAAATTCCTTATGCTGATGCGTTTGTTTTGATCTTGGTGTCTCTTGTGACGGTGTTTACTGATCTTGCGATTGCAGTGATTGTTGGGGTGATTGTATCAGCGCTCGTATTTGCGTGGGAAAGCGCGAAGCATGTTCACATTCGTGATTGCATGAAGGATACAGGCGCGAAGGTTTATCATGTTACTGGTCAGCTTTACTTTTCATCCGTTGCTGAATTCCAGGAATATTTTAACCCAAGAAATGACCCGGATGAAGTGATCATCGATTTTAAAGAAGCACGGGTTTGGGATCACTCAGCACTCGAGGCGATTGAAGCTTTAGCGGCGCGGTATGATGGTTATGGCAAGAAGTTGCATGTGCGTCATCTTAGCCGTGATTGTCAGATGCTTTTAGAGCGCTCAGGTATGCTGATTGTAGACCGCGAATCTGATGACCCTGTTTATGGCTTGGCTGTTGATTATGCGACGAAGTATGGAAATGGCGGGCATTAATTGTCTCACGGGCTATACTCTTTAGTGGCGCTTTAGGTTGCCCACCAGCAACCGCGCTGCTGAAGCGGCGGGCCCTCCGACAGGGCGGGGCTTGCCCCGGGCTTTGCTGTCGCTTCGCCATGTCCCTCAGTCTTTGTTTTCCCTTCAGTTGCCCATTAGCAACCGGGCAAAGGCTGAGCTCTTTCT
Organism: Hyphomicrobiales bacterium; assembly: GCA_017640685.1. Lineage (GTDB taxonomy): Bacteria > Pseudomonadota > Alphaproteobacteria > Rhizobiales > HXMU1428-3 > HXMU1428-3. Next base: position 10,778 of record JAEPQF010000008.1, on the reverse strand, counting down.
TCGTGTAGGAAGTTTGCTGGTTGGTGTACTTTTACTTAAGAAAGTACTTAGCCAATTCCGCTCTTGATATTTTGTATTGAGGGTGGGGTTGGCTTTTTTATTTTTCAATAAAGAAGTATTTTATTTGAACCTTTTTTTCTTACGTTACGACAAAAGTTTGAATGCCTAATTCAAATAAGTGGTTTTCAAAATAAAAGAGAAAAAGGAGTAAGATCATGAAATCAATTGTAACTCTTGCTGGTGTTTTAGCCCTTTCATTGACGATGTTTGTTGGTGGAATTGCACCTGCTCATGCGAAGCGGCATCACTGTATTGTTGGTGCTATTGATATAAAAGGAAATAGTGTTGAAGCAAGTGCTACTAGGAAGAAAAAAAGTGCCGCGTGTCGGGTGGCGAAACGGCGTTGTGAGCGGCGGTTAAAAAGAAAACAAAGAAAACATAAATTTGGCCGAACAACAGGGTGTCATGAAGTTGGCATTGCTAGTCCGAGATAGTCTAGTCCCTCAGTATACTTACTGAGGGATTTTTTATTTTGCAGGTTTATAAATCAATATTCTATCTTTGACATAGGTTTGTTTAATAGATGTTTGGTTTCGAGAATTTTTTAATTGGAGCGTATTTAAATGCAGAAATTGTCTTTCATTGAGTTGATGGCGCTTATATTTACAGGGATTGCTGGGTTGGCCTCTGCGGCACAGGCTTATGTTTCTTGGGAGACAAGAGGGGAAGTTTCAAGAGCTATTGTTTTTGCTCAAAGAATTGATGCTTGTAGTCAGGTGCTTGCTGCGATTGATCCGTTTGTTTCTAAAGCAAGAGAAGATGGGCGAAAACTTGTTGCAGGTGGTTCTGCTAATGGCTGCTATTCACTTCCGCAATATTATTATCGGTTGTCATCTGGTAATGCGGCTTTTGAAGCAAAGCATGGACCGCGTGTTGAGAAGTGGCGTGTGGCTGCGGCTGCCATTAGAATTGTTGCTCCGCAAACTACGGAGGGGCAAATTGAATTCTTTGATAAGGTTATTACAAAAGAAATTCCCGAAGGTCAGTATTTGACACAAGCTCAGTTTCTTCTTTGGTTAAAGACGCTTGAAGAAAAATCAGATGAATTAGCTGAAGGTTGCCGGGGTGTTTTGCAGCACAAGCAATAACTCATTCATTTGAGAAGTTTTAAAACCTACGCTGGAGAAAATTTTGGAGTAGGTTTTAGGATTTCTTTTTTTGCGCTACATTTAAAATGATTAACTGTCAGCTAAGCTGAAAAACATGCTTGAGAATAAAACTGATAGCTGAACTTTTGTGAGGATCAGTTTGTTTCTGTTTGTGCGTCTTAAGCAGTAATCTTCATTGTTATGTTCAATAATGACTTCTCTACTACTGCCTATCAGGCTTCTCAGTGATATTTTTTCAAGAGGAGAGTGATTTAAATAATTTTTACAATCAGTCTTGTTTGATGGATTTTTGCTTTTGTTCGAAGAATCAGTTTGATTATTGTATTCCCCAGAGTGAGTGTGCGGATTTTTATTATTCATTGGCAAAGCCCCCATTCTTTCTCAATGATATATGTTGTGCTGTGTCGAAATAATCTGGCCATCTGTGAAAATTACTTTCAAAGAAACACCATCTCTTTCATGTTTTTCTCATTTTAATTTAACGACGTAACGAATTACCAGTTCATATTGTTCAATAATATTATTTTGAGATTTATGTTTATATGCGCATGTATTCAAAAGCGGACGCAATCCTGATTGCATCCGCTGAATATTTAATGAATAAAAGCTTTTAGAATTTAGCTTTTACAGTTACATAAGCTGACAATGGCGCACCTGGAGAGATGTTATTATTATTATGTGCAGACGCAAAATAATCTTTATCGAAGAGATTTTCGATATTTAATTGTGCGCTCCATTTTTCATTGATGTCTGCAAATAGTGCGGCGTCAACGCGGGTATATCCCGGCACAGTTACAGTATTTCCAGATGTTGCAAAATGATCCGATTGATGGATCACACCAACAGCTGCTCCGAACATTTTGGTGAACTGATATCTGGTCCATAAAGAGAACTGATTTTCTGGAACACCTTCAACTGAGTTACCTGCTCTGTCTCCAACCTGGATTTCAGATTTTTGGTTGGTGTAACCGAGGTTAACTTGCCAATCATCTGTTAAGTACCCAGATAAGCTGAGCTCAAGTCCTTTGGTTTCGGTTTCGCCAGCTTGCCTGTCTGTTCCAACAGTTACGGCTTGGTTTGTGCGGTCAAGCTGATAAAGCGCGCCTGTTAAATATAGTCTTGGCATAAATTCCCACTTGAAACCAATTTCACTGTTTTCCATTTCTTGTGGTTCAAAATCGACGGTACTGCTACTTAGATTATCAAATTGATCACCTGAAGATGGCAGGAATGTTCGAGACCAGCTACCATAAAGGGAAAGACCCTTAAATGGTTTGACGACAACACCAATGCGCGGTGAATATTCTTCGTCTGTTCGTTTTCTTTTAACATTATCATCAGCTTCTTCAAAATCGATTTCAAAGCGATCAAAACGAACGCCACCTATGATCTCTAAATATTGACCAATTTCAATTTGATCTTGGATAAATATGCTTGTGTTCTCGACTTCGGAATGGCGATTACGTGTACGTTCATTGAACTCTACGGTGTCAAAATTAGTAGCTGAGTTAATATTTATAATTTGACCTGCAATATTACCACCATTCATCACCGCAGTGCCAGATACGGGGCCTGGAAAGGTTGGGACAAACCGTTGGTTGATCTGATCTTGATGGCTATATTCAAAGCCGGCTACCATATTGTGTTTAATAAAGTCTCCGGTATTGAAGGAATAACTAAAATCAGTTTGCCAGAAAAAACTTTCACGCTGAGTATCGTTATTGTAACCACCAGCATCATCATTACTAGCGCTACCACCGATTAAAAAATTCCCAGAAGCATCGACTGATGATCCAGGCATGATGTTTTGATAGAATTTGTCATAGTCATTATATGACAAATGACTTCTCATCTGTAGGCCACCGTCGAACTTATGTTCAAAAGTTACTGTTGCAACATGTCCGGTGAATTCAGTGAAACTCGCGTCAGGATTACCAAAGAAAGTATCTTGAAAACCTCTTAAAGGTTCATTTGTGGCTGAGTCACTTGGCACACCACGATCTACGGTGCGGTCATCGTAGCGATATTCATAACTTGCTTTAAGTTTTGTGTTTTTGCTGAATTTTAATGTCGCTGTTGGGTTGAAACCGACACGCTCGACTTCATAGTGATCTCGAAAACCTTCAGAATTTTCATACATCGCGTTTAAACGAATGGCGAAGTTTTCAGAGATTTTATTGCCAACATCAGCTGTGAAATAACGTTTGTCATAGCTGCCTAATGTGGCTGTTCCTTCAAAGATGCGCTCGAAGTTAGCTTCTTTGGTGACACGGTTTATAACACCGCCAGCACCGCCACGACCAAAGACAAGAGCTGAAGACCCTTTTAAGACTTCAATCGCTTCAACATTATATAGATCGCGGAAATATTGAATGTCATCTCTTACACCATTTGTAAAAAAGTCCGCATTGGTTTCTTGGCCGCGAATGGTGACTTGGTCTCGGTGTCCTTCACCTTGTTGCACGGTGACGCCTGGCACGTAAAGAAGGGCTTGGCCAAGTGTTAGACTACCCGTATCCTCGGCAAAATCTTCTGTGATTACAGTTATGGTTTGAGGAATATCCAGTAGTGGTGTGTTTGTTTTGGTGGCGGTTGATGTGCTTTTAGCAATATAACCATCGATGCCACTTGTACCACGGTTGACTGTGTCACCTTCAGAAACAATGCCGCCAGGAGCTTTGTTGTTTTTGTTGACAGTGGCTGGTTGTTGGCCTTCAACAACAATTGTATCTAGCCCCGTATTTTGTTGGGCGGCTGCTTGGTTTGGATTATGGGATATTGCTATACTAGCTGTTAGAGAAAATACAATTGCGCTAGTGCAAAGAGCGCGAAATGAAACTGAACTTTTTACTCTTTCTGAAAAACTATGAGCTTCAGAAAAACTATTAACGCTCCATGCACGCGCGCAGGCGAGCACTTCTTGAGTACGCATTATTACAACTCCTGGGTAAATTATTAAAAACTTTGGCTAGAGCGAACAAAGTTTTTACCCTTAGAAGAGTTGTCGCTGTGGCTAATGCAATTGCACGTTAGAATTGTATTTTACAAAGGTCAACGGCGGAAATTTGTTTCGTTAGAATTTTAAAGGAAATGTGACAGAATTGTGTCACTGCGGTAAGGAGGTCTTTTGGGGATGTGAAGATTAATTCTCGAAAACATAAGTCTGTGCTGAGTTTTCTTTCCTTTAAAATATCTGTTTTCAATGAAATATCTACTGATCACTTAGATTAGTTAGGCTAAGGCTTAATTAATTTCATTAGTAGACTGACTTAAAAGTGAATGAGAATGCTTACGATTTTTTGTCTTTTCCATTGACAGAATTCTATGCGGAGAAAAAGATAATGATTAGATTATTTCGCATTGGGAGGAGAGGATATGACTAGGATTGATCGTAGGCAGTTTGTGCAGTTGGCTTCAGCGGTTGGGGTTTCGGCTGCGGCTTCAAGTTTTGGCTCTTCTTTTGCCATTGCTCAAGGTAAGGGGCGTGTTGTTATTATAGGCGGTGGGGCAGGCGGCGCCTCTGTTGCTCATTATCTTAAAAAAAATGCCCCTCAACTAGAAGTTACTTTAATTGAAGTTAAAGCGAAATATACGACTTGTTTTTTCTCTAATCTCTATCTTGGTGGGTTTCGTACATTTGACTCGATTACTCATGATTATGAAGGCTTAAAAAAGCTTGGGGTTAAAGTTGTTACCGAGCTAGCGACTGGTGTGGATACTGATAAAAAGCAAGTGTCACTTAAAAATGGTGATAAGCTTCTTTATGACAAACTTGTTTTGTCTCCTGGTATTGATTTTAAATATGAGGCGATTGAAGGGTATTCTGCTGCCGCTGCGAAAGTGATGCCACATGCTTGGCAGGCTGGTGTTCAAACGCAGATTTTAAAAACTCAGTTGAAGAATATGAAAGCGGGCGGCACTGTTGTTATGGCTGCACCGCCTAATCCGTTTCGTTGTCCACCTGGGCCTTATGAGCGAGCATCTATGATTGCTCATTATTTGCAAAAACATAAACCAGGGTCGAAATTGATTATTTTTGATCCGAAGGAAAAATTCTCCAAAATGGCGCTCTTCCAGGAGGGCTGGCTTGATTATTATGAAAATATTGTCGAGTGGATTTCACCAGAGTTTACTGATGGCGGCGTGAAGAAGGTTGATGTTGCTGCTATGACCGTGACCACCGGTGATGGTGAAGTGACGAAGGTTGATGTGGCGAATATTATTCCGGCGCAGAAGGCTGGTAAGATTGCTCATATTGCTGGTTGTACCAAAGGGGATTGGTGTCCGATAAATGCGAAAGATTTCTCATCAGCCCTTCAAAAAGATGTTTATGTGATTGGAGATTCTTCAATTGCTAAGTCTATGCCAAAGTCTGCGTTTTCAGCGAATAGTCAAGCACGGGTTGTAGCAAATGCCATTCAGGCTGAATTGCTGGGGAAACGATTGTTTCCGGCACGTTTCAGAAACACTTGTTGGTCGATGATTTCGGTTGATAATAGTGTGAAGGTTGGCGCGAATTACACACCTGGTTCAGATAAGCTGCTTTCTAAGGATAGTTTTATTTCGCAAACCAAAGAGAGTGATGGCTTGCGCAAAGAGACATTTAATGAGTCTTTAAGCTGGTATGATAGCATTACGAATGAGATGTTTGTGAAATCATAAAATACTCATTTTACATCTTGGGATTTATCAGTTTCTTTTAATGAATAAAAATACAAAGCCAGTGCTTTCATTTGTTCGTCATCTAATGATTTTGCCACTGAAATCATGGCTTTGTTTTTTAGTGTTTTGTTTTTATATGATTTCAAAATCTCAATGAAGCTGTTTGGTTCAATTCCTATGATGGATGGGATGGCTTCAGTTTTGGTGTTTTTCTTGTGGCAAGAGCTACATTCTCCTGCCAGATACTCACCATATTCTAATAGTTCATTTGCATGTAGGGGGGCTGTTGTAATGTTTGTGAGTAGTGCAGTCACTCCCCATATGTAATAGAATTTTTGAACCATTCGTTTTCTTTCTTTCAATTCATTGATAGGTAAATGAACAAGCATTTCAAACTATTATGATTTTTAATTTTTGAAAGATCAACTCTAACGGTTTAGAGGATAATAAAACAGTTAGAGTTGAATAAGACTGGTTGTGTTTTAAGAATTATAAAGGCTTGGTGAAACGTCCGAGCGGGCGTTGATGCAAAGGAGGAGGCGTGTTCCTTCTTTTTCTTTTATAGGTGGAGATCTGTGTGCGATACCTGCACCTTTTTTACTGCAGGAGCCTTTAAATATTGCTACATCTTGCTCTGAAATTTCTTCAATGGGGCCGTTATAGTCCGTTTGTTTTTCCAAAGCGTCATCTGCATTTTTGGGGGAGACATATTGTGTGCCTTCTCCGATATATGTGGTGACCAATCTATAATTCACGCGATCAAGATGGAATTTCCAGCAGGCGTCATTTTGAATGACATCTAAGCGAATGTCGATTTTATTTGAGTTTGTTATGTCTGCATATTTTTCTGCCAAAAGAGCGATGTCATTTGCGAGTAAAGTTTCCTCGATTTGGTCATCATTTTTGAAGTTAGAAAAGAACGTTTTTATTGCGTCTCTAATGTTTTGTCGATCAGTCAGGACGCGGCCGGATGGTAGCTGATCGGCAGACATTTTACTTAACCAGTTTATCAAAGACTGATCAAGATTGCGCTCCCAAATTATGAGACTAGTCCCAGGGCTTGTTATTTTGCTCAGATCATTAAAGGTTGAGGTTGTGAGTGTTAACTCCCCAAATTTTCTATTTAGGTTTGATTGGGGAGTTGTTGTCTCAGCTAGTGGTGCTTCGCTCATTATAATCAACCTTGGTGCCAAGCTGGAAATGGATCGCTTAATTTGCTCCACTCTTCAATGGCCATGTGGTCTTCTTCGTCAACCAGGCAGTCATCTAAAATTCTACAGAGTTCTTGCTTGTCCATGCCCGAGCCGATGAAGACGATTTCCTGGCGGCGATCACCGTAGGTTTCAGTCCAATTTTTGTTTAAAATCTTTTCCCATTCTTCGTGATCGGGCCATTGTTTTTTAGGAACGGCTGCCCACCAGAAGCCCAAACCTTCTGTTTTTACGAGTGCTCCGGCTTGGCTTAATTCACCAACCCATTTGGGACGGGTTGCGAGCCAGAAATGTCCTTTTGAGCGGATGACACCTGGCCAAGATGAGTTGATGAATTTTTGAAACTTTTCAGGATTAAAGGGGCGCCGTGCACGGTAGACAAAACTTGAAATGCCATATTCTTCTGTTTCTGGTGTGTGGTCTTCGAATTCATAAAGTTCTTTGTACCAGAGGGGATGTTTGTGAGCTGTGTCAAAGTCAAAACTTCCTGTGTTTAAAACTTGTTTCAAGTCGACTTTGGCCATTGATGTTTCAATCAGTTTGGCTTCAGGGTTCAACGAGCGGATAACTGTGCGTGCTGTTTCTAATTGCTCTGGAGTTGCCAATTCAATTTTATTTAAGATGATCACGTTGGCAAATTCAATTTGATCAACCAGCAAATCTACCAATGTGCGATCGTCTTCATCTCCAAGATATTCCCCGCGATCTTTTAAAAGATCTGTTGAGCTATAGTCTGCGAGGAGATTGATGGCATCGACGACAGTTACCATTGTGTCGAGTTCAGCCACGTCGCTCAAACTTTCTTCATTTTCATCTCGAAATTCAAAA
>JAEPQF010000008.1:0-2898 GCA_017640685.1 Hyphomicrobiales bacterium | reverse complement strand
CCTCGGGGAGAGGTTCTGAAATGCCGGTTGACTCAATAAGTAAATAATCGAAACGGCCTTCATGAGAAAGGCGTCTAACTTCTTGCAAAAGGTCATCTCTTAATGTGCAGCAGATACAGCCATTGCTCATTTCAACGAGTTTTTCGTCTGTTCGAGAAAGGTCAGCGCCGCCTTCATTGACCAAGTCAGCGTCGATGTTGACTTCGCTCATATCATTCACAATGACGGCGACTTTTAAACCTTCACGGTTATTTAAGACGTGGTTTAAAAGGGTTGTTTTACCTGCGCCAAGAAAGCCAGATAAAACTGTGACGGGGAGTTTCTTTTGAATTTGTTGTTCCATGAGCCTCAAGACTTCTCAATTTAATATGTAGCAGCAGCATTTCTATTGTTTGGTATGATTGGGGAGAAATGCTTTTTAAACTTTGGAATGTTATAACATAACATTATGGCTTTGCAATAAACTATCTCTCAAGGGGAAGAAAGGTTTGGGGATATTGGGGCCAAGACAAGGTTTTTTTCAAATATGTGTCTTCGTGCTACTTAAGTAATCGTTATTAAATTAAGTTGTTTTGGCTTTTTGCTTTTTACGAAAGATATACCAACCGATCCACATGACAGCATATAGCAAGAGGGCGGCGATGATGGCTGGTTGGGGGCTTTCTATTGTGCTGATAGAGCCGGCGTAAGTCGCGATAAGGATATAAGGCAGTGTGCCTAGTAAATGAAATAGAGCATACTTGGCAAAAGGCATTTTAGTTACCCCTGCCATGCAAGCGGTTACTTCAGGAATCATGGGGGCGGCCCTGGCAAGAATGATCATAACTGGCCCTTTGCTATGGAAGGCTGCTTTTAAATCTTCGCGGTCATCTTGTTTTTTGACAAGGATTTTTAAAACATTTTCACCCCATCTCCAACTTAGGAGATACCCTGTAAAGGTAGCAAGCGATACACCTATTAAACTCACTATGCTACCAAGAGGAAAACCTAGGAAGAAGCCAGCTAAGATCGTTAGAGTTAATGTTGGAACAGCAAAAAATAAATCACTAAACAATAATGCGATTATGAGTGCGCTTGCCCAGATTACATCGATCTGATGCAAGTACTCTAACCAAATTTTTATGTTTTCAATAGTGAGAATACCGAACAGGCGTCCGATGAGAAACATTACAGCGAATATAGTGCCTATAATTAGCATTACTTTGATAAGGTGTTTCATTTCACTAAACTCTTTTCATTATTTTTTGTGCAAGAGTTGGCATTAGTCTATTTATAAAACGTAGGATTTTGACTTTACCGATATCGATATCATTTTGAGAATTTGAGAGTCCTTTAATGATTTCTAATGCTGCTTCTTTCGCAGATAATTTATTAACTCCTCGTCCCTTTGTCATATTGGTATTTACTAGTGGGAGAAATATTTGAACCACTCTAATGTTTGTTTTTTCTAATTGGCTTCTTAAGGCTTGAGAAAAGATATTTATTGCTCCTTTTGTGGCGCAATAAATAGCAGAGTTAGTTTTTGGAACAAGACCTAAACCTGAGTTTACATTGATGATTGTTGTTGCACTTTTTTGCATGAGGGCTGGGAGGCAGTGATAAATTAAAAGGCAAGGAGCAATGAAATTGACAGTAATTTCTTGTTCGATTGTTTCATAGTTAAATTGAGGATCTAGAAAGTGAGGTGTGTATTGGATTGCCGCATTATTAATTAAGAGATCAATTTTTTTGTCTTTGTTTGCAGTTAGTTTTAGGGCTGTTGTTGTTACTGATTGATTATCAGACAAGTTGCATTCTAATATTTTTAATCTTTCAAAATTTGTTTTTAATTCATCTAACCTTTTCGAAGGACGAGCTATGATGGTGATTTCGTTTTGAGGGTAAAGCTGTTTTACTATTTCGAGACCAATGCCTTGAGTAGCTCCTGTAATTACAATATGTTTGTTTTCAAGTTTCATAACCGCTCTCAAATCTTTTTTAATATTTTTCTAGCTGTAAAGCTTTTAATTGATGAGCCATACTTTAGTTTTTTTGTATTTTAGGCATTAACCCAAGTTAAAAATTATGAAATTAAAAGCTTTTTTAAATGATTATGGTCGCAGGGTAACCTATGAAAGAGGGGAGCATGTTTTTCATCAAGGGGATCTTGATTGCTTTCTTTATGTGATTGAATGTGGTGTTTTGAAAGCTTATTATGGAGCTAGTGATGGTAAGGAGAGGGTAAAGTCTTTTCTTTTACGCGGTGATATAATTGGTAGTTTAAAATCTATTTTAACAACTGATGGTTGCCGGTTTAATCTTGTCTGTTTAGATGATTGTTCTCTTCTTAAAATTGAGTTTGATGTGCTTTATAAAAAAAGCAGAGATGACCTTGAATTATCTCACGAAATTATTGATTTTTTAATTGAATTTGGCCTTAAGAAAGAAACACGGGAATATGAGTTTTTGTGTCTGTCTCCCGAAGAACGATATTTGGAATTATTGAAAAAGACTCCTCATTTGTTTGATCTGGTCTCACAGAATGAAATTGCCCACTATCTAGGGATTACACCGGTCGGACTTAGTCGAATTAAAAAACGGGTGCAGTCCAAGTAGATTAAACTAGTTGTGTCATTATCAAATTTGTAATTTAATTCTTTAACTGATAACCAGATTTGAAGATCCAATAAATGACACCTGTGGCGAGAGCCTGAAACATCAGAATGGCTAAAAGGCTGAGGCCGACATTGACATCTGAGATTTCGTAAAAACTCCAGCGGAACCCACTGATCAAATAAACTACAGGGTTAAAGAGGGTCACCGTTTGCCAAAAAGGCGGTAGCATATTGATTGAGTAAAAGGTTCCTCCCAAGAATGCCAAAGGTGTGATGACCAGCAAAGGAATGATCTGCAGTTTTT
>JAEPQF010000089.1 GCA_017640685.1 Hyphomicrobiales bacterium | reverse complement strand
AGATTTCTCATCTTAATCATTCTTCTAATCAGCAAGCGGTATCTGAATAAGAGCAATGGAGTAAAGATTAATGGATATAAATATTGAAAATTTACAAAATTGGTCTTTTGAAGTCGACGTTGAAAAAATCGCCTGGGCAACAATTGATTGTCCAAATCAGTCGATGAACACATTAGGCGAGCGCTCCTTTAAAGAGTTGGAAGCCATCATCGATGAGGTTCAGCGAGGAAAAAGAAATAGTGAAATCATTGGCCTAATCCTCATTTCAGGAAAGAAAAATAATTTCATCGCCGGCGCAGATATCAAAGAATTCGAGCAACTTGACACAGTTGAAAAGGTCAAGGAAGTCACCGCTTATGGCACAGGGCTCTTTCAAAGAATGGAAGATTTAAAAGTGCCTGTCGTCGTCGCGATTAATGGCTTTTGCTTAGGCGGCGGTTTGGAAATGGCCATGGCCTGTCATTATCGCATTGCAACAAGAAGTGAAGGCACAAGAGTTGGCCTACCAGAAGTAAAACTTGGCATCATCCCCGGCATTCATGGGACTGTGCGCATGCTGCGTTTAGCTGGACCGTTGAACGGTATGACAGCCATGCTAACTGGCAGAATGCTAAAAGCCCCCGTTGCCAAAGCCTTTGGCTTGGTAGATCAGTTGGTCCCAAGTGATCTTGAATTGCGCTGGGCCGCAAGAAAAGCCGTTTTGCAAAACCGCAAATCAAAAGCTGGCAACAAATTAACACACAAACTCATGCGCTTAAGTCCGGTGAGAAAATTCTTGGCCAGCCAAATGAGAAGCAAAACCAAAGCGAAGGTAAGAGAAGATCATTACCCAGCTCCCTTTAAACTCATTGATCTCTTTGAGCATCATGGTGGAACAGAAGCTGATATGTTCAAGGAAGAGCAAAAAACATTTGCGCCGCTCATGGTCTCAGAAACATCAAGAAATCTAAGACGGGTGTTTCACTTGTCTGAAGAAATGAAAGCATTGGCTCCTAAAAATTCAGAGTATAAACCTTTAAGAGCACACATTATTGGCGCCGGCACAATGGGCGCTGATATAGCAAGTTGGTGTGTGGTGAGCGGTATGGACGTAACGCTGCAAGATATGTCCATTGAGCAAATTGAAAAGGCCCAAAAGGGTGCTAAAAAACTTTTCCGCAAAAGATTGAAAAAGCCAGTTGCTGTTGAAGCAGCCATGGCAAGGCTCACAGCTGACCCTGATGGCAAAGGTGTAAAACGCGCAGACATCATCATTGAAGCCATCGTTGAAAATTTGGAAATCAAGCAAGAGCTTTTCAAAAATTTAGAAAAAGAAATTAAGCCAGGAGCTGTTCTTGCTTCGAACACATCATCTCTTTCCTTGGAAGAAATTGCCAGCAGCATGGAAGATGAAGGCCGATTAATCGGCATCCACTTCTTTAATCCAGTCGCGCAAATGCCATTGGTAGAAGTGGTGAGTTCAGAAAAATCTCGCAAGGAAGAAGTTGAAAAGGGCTGTGCGTTTGTTACCAAAATAAACAAGTACCCCTTGATCGTAAAATCTTGCAAAGGCTTTTTGGTCAACCGTGTCCTCGCACCTTATATGATGGAATCAATCCGCCAATTAGATGAAGGGGTGCCACCAGAAAAAATTGACCAAGCCGCATTAGATTTCGGCATGCCTATGGGGCCAATTGAATTGATTGATGTCGTCGGGCTAGATATCTGCAAACACGTGTCTCATTCTCTAGAACTTGGAGACGCTGACAATAGTGAGTTAGGCCGCCTGGTTGCCAAAGGAAAATTAGGTAAGAAAACCGGCGAAGGCTTCTATCTTTGGAAAGATGGCAAACCAGAGAAAAAACAAGAGACATATGAAGAATCTGAATTAATTTCACTTGCAGATGAGCTTATCTCACCACTCTTAACTGAGTGTGAAAAATGTGACGAAGAAAATGTGGCGCCAAACCGCGGGTTAATCGATGCTGGCATTATATTCGGAACTGGTTTTGCCCCGTTCAGAGGTGGACCTCTTCATTATTTGGATCATAAAGATAATTAATTTTTAAAAGCAGCCATTCGGCAGATCAATCGCGCTGATAAGGAGTTGATAATATGGCAAACCAAACTGTAAGGCCGGTCGCAATTTTAGGCGGCATGAGAACACCATTTTGCCGCTCTAACACGGCCTATCAAGACCTTACAAATCTTGACCTTTTAGGAACAGCTCTCGATGGTTTGGTTGATCAATACAATCTTAAAGGGGAGCATATTGATGAAGTCGTCGGCGGCGCTGTTGTAACCCACGCCAAAGATTGGAACTTAGCCAGAGAAGCCGTGGTTGCAACAAAACTCGCTCCATCAACACCAGCCACGACCATGATGCAAGCCTGTGGCACAAGCTTACAAGCCTTAATGGGAAGCGCTGCAAAAATCGCCATTGGTCAATGTAAAAGCGCGATTGCGATGGGCTCAGATACGGTAAGTGACGCGCCTGTTGTTTTCAAACGCCGTTTTGCCCAAAGATTAGTGAAACTAAGCAGGGCTAAAACTTTAAAAGATAAAATGAATATCTTTAAAGGCTTTTCATTTGGCGAACTTGCCCCACAACCGCCGAGCACGAATGAACCAAGAACAGGCCTCTCCATGGGCGGACACTGTGAGCTAATGGCGCAAACATGGCAAATTCCAAGAAGCGAGCAAGATGAGCTCGCCTTTGAAAGTCATAAAAATGCGGTTCTAGCCTATGAAGAAGGTTTTCATGATGACTTGCTCGTTCCATGTGCCGGGGTGTTTAAAGATAATAACATCAGAGCAGATATGGAGCTTTCAAAACTAGCAACTTTAAAAACCAGTTTTGAAAAATCAGCAAGAGGCACACTAACAGCTGCCAATTCAACGCCATTAACAGATGGTGCATCAACCGTGTTACTTGCCTCTGAAGAATGGGCCAAAGAAAAGGGGCACAAAATACAGGCTTATTTAGTGGACGCTGAAACGTCAGCCGTTGACTTTGTCAATGGAGATGGCTTGTTAATGGCTCCCACAGTCGCTGTCGCAAACCTACTTAAGCGCAACAATATGAAACTACAAGATTTTGATTATTACGAAATCCATGAAGCATTTGCTGCGCAAGTTCTCTCAACATTAAAAGCGTGGGAAAGTGAAGACTATTGCAAAGCGGCTTTAGGCGCTGAAAGTGCTCTTGGGTGTATTGATCGCAGTAAACTTAATGTGAAAGGCTCAAGCCTGGCCTATGGGCACCCTTTTGCCGCAACTGGGGCCAGAATTGTGGCACTTCTTGCTAAACAACTTAGTGAAACAAAAGGAAAAACCGGGCTTATTTCTATCTGCACAGCAGGTGGAATGGGCGTTGCAGCCATCTTAAAAAGTTCTGAAAATGCTGCAGAAATTGAGTAATGATTGGGTATTTTTAAAGTTAGTATAATTAAATTGCTCGAATTTCATCATATTGACAATTTTAGAATGGCATGTCCTATATTCGGGTAAGAATTTTTATGTCCGGAGTTAGAAATGAGCGTTCTTGTTAAATTTGGTCATTCCCTCTCATCTTTGATGATTGGCTTTATGGTAATGGCATTTGGTTCTTCAATGTCTTTTGCTCAGCAGGCGGCTGAAAAAGGCGCAGCTGAACTTGCCGCCATTGAAGGCGTTTGGCTGACCAAACAAGGTAAATCTCACCTAAAAGTAGCACCATGCGGTGACAGCCTATGCAATGAGATTGTTTGGCTTAAACAACCGCTTGATCGCAGCGGAAAACCTCAAACAGACAAATTAAACAAAAACGGCAAGTTACGTGGCCGCCCGATCATTGGCATTTCTATTATGTTGAATATGCGCCGTGTCCAAGACAATATGTGGAAAGGCTGGCTCTATGACCCTGAAAAAGGCAAAGCCTTTAAGGGACACGCCCGTTTGATCACTGCTAATAAACTTGAAGTCAAAGGCTGTCATGATGTTTTTCCAATTTGTAAAACACATATTTGGAAAAAAGTGAGTGACCTTGAAAGTTATAAAAGCGCTGAGAAGTAAGAGATAAACAAGCTCAGCAGCTTCAAACGCCTCTCAGCAACTAATCGTCTCGAAGTTCTTTTTTCGAGAGTTTTCCAACCATCGTTTTAGGCAGCTCATCTCTAAATTCAATATCTTCAGGCAATTCAATTTTAGCCAATTTTTCTTTCAAGAATTCCATGAGGCTCTCCTTGGTAAGACTATGGCCTTCTTTCAATTTCACAAAAGCCTTTGGCACCTCACCGCGATATTCATTCGGAACACCAATAACAGTGACTTCTTCAACCGCCTCATGTTTGTAAATAGCATCTTCAACATGGCGAGGATAAACCTTATAGCCTGAAGAAATAATCAGGTCTTTTAAGCGGTCAACAATGAAGGTGTAGCCATCTTCATCAATATAGCCTATGTCACCGGTTCTAAAAAATTCCCCAACAAACACATTGTCCGTTTCTTCTTTAGCATTCCAATAACCTGGCATCACTTGCGGACCGCTTGCGCAAATTTCTCCCTTTTCCCCCTGTGGCATCTCAATTGAAGGGTCATCTAACGAACGAATGGAAATGATGGTGTTTGGTAAAGGAATGCCAATTGAACCAGGTTTTATAATACCCGTTGGCGGGTTACAGGTAAGAACAGGGGATGTTTCAGAAAGCCCATAGCCTTCAACCAAAGTGGCTGGGCAGATTTTAGCAAACTCATCTATTAAATCAGGCGGTAATGGGGCCCCTCCAGAGATACAAAGTCGTAAATTTTCAAGCTCATTGAGGGGCGCTTTTTCTAAATTACATAGGGCATTAAATAAAGTTGGCACACCGGGCATAAGAGTGGGGCGTTCTTTGCGCATTAATTTCAGCGCATCTTGCATTTCAAATTTAGGCATAAGTAAAAGACGAGCCCCAATTCCAACGCCCAAATTCAAAACAACCGTCATGGCAAACACATGGAAAAACGGTAAAATTCCCATAGTTACTTCTTCGCCGCGCCGCAAAGAAACACAAGCCCGCATGATTTGCTCTGTTTGAATTGAAATGTTGCCATGGGTCAGCATCGCCCCCTTCGGCCGTCCAGTTGTGCCACCTGTATATTGCAAAACCGCGATATCTGTTTCAGGGTTAATTTCTACCGGCTTAAGCTTGGCCTCAGTTTTAAGTAAATCTTCTTCAAAAATGCATTTATCAGCTTGAGAAGACGCCGAAATTTTTGCCAGATCTTTCCCTTTAAAGAGTTTAAAAAGAAGAGATTTAACTGGTGGAAGGAGAGAGGGGAAAGAAGCAACAATGGTATTGTTTAATACATTATTAACCATAAGAGCTTCGCATTTTTCAAACAAGATCTCTAAATCAAGAGTGACCATATGGCTTGTGCCACTGTCCTTGACCTGAAAAGTGAGCTCTTCAACTGTATAAAGTGGATTATAGTTAACAACTGTTGCACCTGTCTTTAAAATGGCAAAATAAAAGCACACATATGTAGGGCTGTTAGGGAGGAATAACCCCACCTTGTGCCCCTTACCAATACCCATTTTTTGGAGGCCAGCAGCCAATTTATCAACTCTTAGGCCAATTTCTTGATAGGTAAGGTCTTTGCCAACAAAGGATGTGCATATAAGGGAGCTGTAATCTTTAACTGATTGATCTAAAAGGTGAAAATGCTGTTTTCCGACAAAATCTCCAGCCCAATCAACCCCATCAGGGTAACATTTTTGCCACGGAAATTCACAAAGTTCGTCGTTGATGCTTGATTTTTTGTCCATTTTATGCGCCTTTTGCCAGCCAAGTGGGAGATGTTGAACAATGAACAGGCAAATGAACCCTGTTCAAAGAGGAAGCAACACACTATATGGAATTCATAATAGCATGAAATTTGTCCCCCTTAAATGTGCGAGTGGCGTGCGCGTTAATAGCACATTAAAGGATCATATATATTGCTATAAAACTTAAAACCAAAAACAGATCATCAAAACGCATTTTAACGTTATTTCAAAAGTTTTCTTGCGCTTTTCGAGGGTCTAATTTAGCACTTACATTTAAGAGTAATATTTTTTATTTGCTCAAATGTTGCAAATAACGATGCAAATGTTGCTAAAGATGCAAATGTTGCAAATGAAGGAGAGCGGCATATGGAAGATGTGGCACAAAAAATTATTGATATTTTGAAAAAAAATATGAAAGAACCACCGGAAACAATTCCGATGGAAACACCATTAAGTGAGCTTGATATCGAGTCTCTTGACTTGGCTGTTATTGTTTTTGATATCGAAGATACATTCGGCATCGAAATTCCTTACAATGCCAATGAAGAAGTTGAAGACTTCAAAACAGTTGGCTCTGTAGTTGAAAAAGTGAAAGAACTCGTCGCAGCCAACGGCTAATTCTAAAAAAGATGCAAACTTTGCATCTAACGAGGCAATCACAAGTTTTCTTTTTTCGAGTAGAAAGGTTTTAAGGGGCTTAAATTTTTAAGTCCTTAAAAATTTAATGAGTAATCAACAAACAAGGCGTGTCGTTGTAACAGGTACTGGCGTCGTTTCGTCTCTTGGTATCGGCACAGATAAGTTCTGGTCTTCAATTAAAAACCATGAATGCGGTATTGAAGACGCAAAAACTTATGACACAGAAGACCTGCAAATCAAAATAGCTGGTGAAGTTAAAAATTTCGACCCAAAAGAGGAAGGGCTACCAAAGCAATTCCTCATGGCAGATCGTTATTCCCAGTTCGCAGGATTAGCTGCAAGAGAAGCAGTTAAGCAATCAGGTATTGAAATGCCGCTCTCACCTGAAAAAGGTTTGCGCGCCGCGGCTATTATTGGCTCTGGTGTTGGTGGTATCAACACATTAGAAGACAGCTACAGAGGCCTGTTTGAGTTAAAGAAGCGGGCAACCCATCCTTTAACATTGCTGAAAACCATCGGCTCGTCTGGTCCTGCCCATATTTCCATTGAATATGGCATCAAAGGTCCTTGCTTTGGTGTTGTAAGTGCATGTTCAACAGCCACTCATTCAATTGGCCTTGTTTACAATATGATTAAATCTGGCATGGTTGATTTTGGTCTTGGTGGAGCTGCTGAAGCATCATTGGCTTGGGGCACAACAAGGGCCTGGCAAGGCATGCGTGTTTTAAGCCCTGTCGGTCTTTATCCATTCTCGAAGCGCCGCAATGGTACCGTTTTAGCTGAAGGTTCTGGCATCTTAATGCTAGAAGAATATGAGCATGCTAAAGAGCGCGGTGCGACTATTTTGGCTGAAGTTAAAGGCTTTGGCATGACAGCTGACGCAGCAGACATGGTCAACCCAGATATTGACGGCACAGCTGGCGCAATGGAACTTGCATTAAAAGATGCTGATCTTGCTCCAAGTGATATTGATTACATCAATGCTCATGGCACAGCCACAGTTGTGAACGACATTAATGAGACACGCTCAATCAAACGTGTATTTGGTAATAGCGCGAAAGATACGCCAATTTCATCAACCAAATCTATGCATGGCCACGCATTAGGTGCTGGTGGTGGCATTGAAGCGATTGCCTGCTTGAAAGCAATGCAAGATAATTACTTGCCAGCTACCATTGGCTTTGATGAGCCAGGTGATGAATGTGATCTTGATTACATTCCAAATGAAGGCCGCTCAGCCGAAGTAAACTACACCATGTCAAACAGCTTTGCTTTTGGCGGCTTAAATGCGGTGCTAGTGTTCGGCCCATCGCCCGCTTAATTCAAAATGAAATAAATCATTAAAAAGGGCTCGATTGACGGGCCCTTTTTTATTGTGCTCCAGAAGCATTTTACCGAAGAAAAAGAAGAGAAGAGAAGAGAAGAGAAGAGAGAGCACTCCACCGAGGAGCATACGAAGCTGATCACAAACAAGCGCCGCCCCCTCGAAGGGTCTGCTGCTTTAGCAGCAGAACAGCCCTTGAAAGATATAAAGCCTTTATTCAAACAAGCTTGAAACTGATTTCTCACCAGATGTTCTGGCGATCGCTTCACCAATCAGAGTCGAAATTGAAATAACGCGAATATTATGCGCCACACGAACCGCTTCAGTTGATTGAATGCTATCTGTAATAATCAAATTCTTCAGTGAAGAAGACGTAATCCGCGCAACAGCCCCACCAGAAAGCACACCGTGGGTAATGTAAGCGCTGACTTCTTTCGCGCCGCGAGCCAGCAAGGCATCAGATGCGTTGCACAAAGTGCCACCACTATCAACAATATCGTCAACCATAATGCACTCATAGCCTTCAACATCGCCAATCACACTCATCACTTCAGATTCGCCTGGGCGTTCGCGTCGTTTATCAACAATGGCAAGCGGGGCGTTAATTCGTTTCGCTAAATCTCTTGCTCGAACCACACCGCCCACATCAGGAGAAACAACCATAACTTTACTCAAGTCAAAGTTCTCTTTGATGTCTTTCACCATAGTTGGCGCTGCAAAAAGGTTGTCAGTTGGAATGTCGAAAAAGCCCTGAATTTGAAGCGCATGTAAATCAACAGTTAGCACACGATCAGCCCCCGCTTGTGTAATCATGTTGGCAACCAGTTTTGCTGAAATTGGTGTGCGTGGCCCAGGTTTTCGGTCTTGGCGGGCATAGCCATAATAAGGCACAACCGCAGTAATCCGCCGTGCAGAAGACCGACGCAGAGCATCAATGAGAATTAGCAACTCCATCAAATGATCATTGGTGGGAAAAGATGTCGATTGCAGCACAAAAACATCCTCCCCCCGAACATTCTCTTCAATCTCAACAAAGATTTCCATGTCAGCAAAACGTTTAACAACGCATTTGGTAAGTGGAAGGTTCAAATAGGCACCTACAGCTTCAGCAAGTAGGTGATTACTATTACCAGCAACCAATTTCATGAGAGGTGTCTCCGCAGCATGTGTCTAATTCTTCTATGTTTGTTAATGAATTATGACACTTTTTTAAAGTTCCAGGGCTTCATAACAAGAGAGCCCAGAGCTGTAAACAACTCTAGGCCCAATTATTCCAATAAACTTCAAATATCTTCAAATTTAAAAGCATAAATGAAACAAAATTTATTTCTTGGCTGGTAGAAGTTTTACAATGCCTTTAGCCGCTGCAGAGGCAGCTGCAACAGCCGTTGGCCCCCAGGCACCATTCAGTGAGCCCTTAGGGATGACATTATTTTGAGAAACGGTTCCAACCCGGTTCCCTGTTGCATCATAAACTCTCCAGACAATATTCACTTTATCTGATTTCGTTGAAACCTTCTGTAGTTTCACAGTGCCTTGCACAGTATAAGATCCACTCACTTGCCGGCTTGAAAGAGCAATCCCATTTTTCTTCAATTCACGGCGGAGCGCATTGGTTAAGGAAATACGGCCATCCCCAGGCGCACCGACAACAGGTTTAACTTGAGTGAATAAACCTCGAGGAGCTTTGCTTACAGCCCCCGTGATAAGGGGGTCACCAGGTGTGCCATCAAGTGTTTGCTTTTCAAGTTTAGCAATTTGGTTGATACGTTTTGGGGAGCCATTTTGCGGGCTTTGTTGTTGCACAGGAACACGGTTTCTCGCACTAGAGAACCACGTCGCTAACTTGCCACTTGAAGCATCAGCAACTTTATTAATAACCTTGTCATTAACAAGCGCCCAGCCATTCGAAGTCTTACCACCCTTTAAAAGCTCATTTCCAAGAACTCTATGGATCCGAACACCTTTTTTGTCATTGATGTCCCATATATAAGAGAGCTTGCCGCCCTTGCTATGAGGAGACGCCACCAAATAACCACGAACAAGATAACCAGCTGTTGCGATCTCTTCGGTAACAGGAATGTTCTTAGCTCGTGTCTTGGCTTTAATTGCTGCAAGCATTTTCGTTGAAACTGAAGCAGGAACACCAACAAGTGGCGCAAAACCAACAGGTCTTAGTTTCGATGGAAGTTGTGCTGTTTTGCTGTCTTCTTCTGTTTTTAATCCAAAATTAGACGCCAAATTTGAAGAAGATCCACAACCTGTAAGCGTGCCGACGAAAAGACTAAGTACAAAAATTTGCACTAGAGGTTTCAATCTAACAAGAGATTTTAATGATATGAAATTTATAGAGAAACATGCAATTCTCGAAAAATAGTATGAAAATTTATTAAAAACACGCAAAAAGGAAGTGCACATATCTGTCACCTTTTAACCCCTCAATTCAGATTCTGCCTGTAAAACAGACCCCTGTAATGACCGGTGACAACAAATTACGCACTACAACAAGGACACACACCGGTACCCTGTAGAATCATATCATTACCCATTGTGGAAATGATCGTCTAGTCAAAGAGGTGATTTAGGTGGGTGTTATGTACGAAACTGGGCATAAATTGAGAAAAATGCGACAAAAATACACTAGTTTATGACAATTGCAGACAGTTGCCGCCCATAATCTGCCACAGAGTTATGCGTGTTGCGCCTATAACTGAAAAATTGACTCTCATTTTCATAAGTACAAAAAGGGAGTGAAAGAGTTTGTTTTATACCAATTTTTTCTAATCGCGAGACAGCAAACCCACTTAAATTGAAATGGTGCTTTCCAGTCGTTTCATTGCGTTGAAAAAACACAGAATAATCTGAGGTTTTTGAGGTGAATTGCTCATAAAATTCATCCCCAACTTCGTAATTTTTTAAAGAAATACAAGGGCCAACAACAGCAGTGATATACCGTCTTTGCGCACCTAACGAACGCATGCTCTCAATTGTATTTTCTAGAACCCCACTAATCGCACCGCGCCATCCAGCATGGGCAGCAGCTACTACCTTGTTGACATTATCAACGAAAAGTACAGGCGCGCAGTCCGCTGTTAAAATACCAATCACAACATTCGGTGTATTGGTGACCACCGCATCAGCTTCAGGCGCCTCTTTGTAGCACCAGCCCTTATCAGTAATCACCACATCAGGACTGTGCTTTTGATAAGGTGTGTTAACACGTGCACCAGGCAAGCCAAGAATTTCTGTTACAATCGATCTGTTTTGAGAAACATTCGAGGCTTCATCATTCGAGCCAAATCCGCAATTTAATGACGCATAAACATCTTCAGAAACTCCACCCAAACGGGTGAAAAACCCGTGAGAAATACCTTGAATGCTAAGTGCATCAGCTTCTATTCTTCGACGTGACATTTTAAGAAAGTACCTTCTGATCAAATGGAGCGGGAACTTCAAGGGAGGGACTGGTGATACAAAGCGCTTTAAAAAGGGCACCCATATGTTCTGGCGCAACTAAGCGAACAACATCGCTCGCAAGTTTTTCAATTTGATCTTCACTAGCATTTTTAACAAGGATTTCAGCGCGCGCACCAATACCAAGTTGCGAGAGAAACGCCCCTTGATCACGTGGGCCATAGCACTTTAATCCATTCGCAATTCCAAGGGCAGCTAAGGCGGTAAAATCAACATGAGCTGTAAGGTCAACTTCACCTGGCATCAAAAAAGGAGAAACGGGCTTATGACTTCTCAGTGCTTGTAAAGTCTCACCTGTTTGCGGGCCTTCAAAGCCATAATCAACAAAAAGCGCTGCCATCGGATGTCGTTGTGCCATACGGCTAACATCTTTCATGACAGTTTCAAAGTCTGGACAAAATTCAAAAATAGAGCCTTGTTCAGCATCAAAAAGCCGTGAGGGGATAATAGCACCGCGCGGCACTTCGCTACCTACCATAAAAGCAAAATTGTCAGCTTCGTCCAAGCCCACAACGCGTTCATGCCAACCACGGTCAGTTTTTATAAATTGCCGAATTGGAAAACAATCAAGAAATTCATTAGCAATGATGATCGAGGGAGCTTCTGGCACGTCACCTAATGAATTATACCAATAAACAGGGCAAAGCGAGTTCTCTAATGTTTTCTTTTGTGTCTCTTTTAAAGTGGCAGAACGCTCAACTAGATGAACGCTAATCATCTCAAAATTAGGGTGTAACCGTTGAAGTGAACGCAAAATATCTGCCATAAGAGTGCCGCGGCCAGGGCCAAGCTCAATGATTTGCAAAGGAACAGGATTTGCCATCGCTTGCCAGGTGGTTACACACCAAATACCAAGCATTTCTCCAAACATCTGGCTGATTTCAGGCGCAGTTATAAAATCCCCTTCAGCACCAAGCGGGTTACCTTGCCGGTAATAGCCGTGCATAGGGTCATAAAGGCACGCTTCCATAAAGGCCCTGACTGAAACAGGGCCTTTGGCCTTAATATATGATTTTAGTTGCTGCTCGAGCAATGTTTGTTTGATCTCTGACATTTCGCAAACTTATAACTGTTCAATTTAGCTTTGACTATAGTCGAAAACAAATTAATCACTTAATTCGCAAGTGTTTTAGTCTTCGAGCGATAAATCAAGTAAATACCGATGATTACCATAGGTATTGAATATAATAAGCCTGCAGTAAGTGGAGTATGGATACTAATCGGGTGTTCTAAATCAGGTTGACGATAGAAATGTTCAACAAATCCTCGCGCCAAGCCATAGCCCGCTAAAAAGAGGCCTGCAACATAGCCGGGTTGCTCAAGTTTTCTGTAAACGTGTGTGGCAAATCGCAAAATAATGAAAAGCAAAATACCCTCAAGTGCCGCTTCATAAAGTTGTGAAGGATGCCGTGGTTGACCATCAGAATCAGGGAAAATCATCGCCCAAGGAACATCCGTTACCCGCCCCCATAACTCACCATTGATGAAATTGGCAATCCGCCCAAAAAACAATCCAAGCGGTATCGCTGCACAGGCCGCATCAGCAAGGGACAAAAAGTTGATATCTTTCACCCGTGCAAAAATATAGGTGACGATTCCTCCGGTTAATATCGCACCATGAAACGCCATTCCACCCTCTGTGAGATAAAAAATTTTCTCAGGATTTTCAAAGTAATAACTAGGTTGATAGAAGAGGACATACCCGGCACGGCCACCAAGAACGACCCCAAGAGTAGCCCAAAGGAGAAAATCATCAATGTGAGATGATTTAATGCCGGATGAACCACCCCAATACTGATCTTGCTCGACAAGACGGCGCACATAAACCCAGCCAAGTAACAAGCCAACAGCATAAGCCATGCCATACCAACGAAGGTCAATAGGCCCAATACTTAAAGCAATTTCACCAATATCGGGAAAAGGAAGTACACCATTCATGAAAAAGAAATCCTCTATTATGAAACAAATTAAAGGTGATTAAATTTGCGCAAGAGTGGGGGGAGTTAAGAGGAGTGTCAAGTGAAGATAAAGTCATATAGATAAAACTTTGAAAACAAAGTGTTTACAATGATTTATAAATGAAGGGTTAAATAATTATTCAGCTAAATTTTCATCTTCAAAAACAAGTAAATCACCTGGTTGACACTCAAGTTCAAGGCAAATTTTTTCAAGTGTATCAAAGCGAACACCTTTAACTTTACCAGATTTTAGAAGAGATAAATTCTGTTCTGTAATACCTACCTTTTGCGCTAAATCTTTTGATTTCATCTTCCGTTTCGCAAGCATAATGTCAAGTGTCACAATAATTGGCATAATCAATCCTGAAAAAAGAGCTAAGATCGGGATGCTTTGATTATTAAAATTTCAAAACACCCCAAATCAAAAACGTTTCTAATAGTGCGAGCTAAATCATTAAATCGCCTAGATAAAAGATTTGTTTTCCTCAGCAATATGAGTGGCCTCTGCATGCACACGGCCAAAAATCACGATCAATAACCCAAAAATAACAATCATCAAATCCCAAATCTCAAATCCAATGCTTACACTTACCTGTCCCCCTGTAGTTGCCTTGTTGTAATAGGAAAGCACAAACTCAATTCCGGTAGAGATAAGAATTTGCAAGGGAAAAATAGAAAATAACGTCCAACCTATGAGCGAAAGACGTTGCCCAACCTCTTGGGAAAAGTAACGGCGTTTTCTAAAGGCCAAAAATAAAGCCCTTGTCTGATACATCAAAAATCCGGTGAGTAACAACATAACGGACCATATCATAAATCCAAGGATACGACCTGTTTGTGAAGAAATTTTAGTGATTGAGGCGCCTTCGATTTCATCGATTAACATCAGGTCTAAATGCTCAATTAAGTCTGCATGATTGATGAGAAGACCAATCAACATAATATCAAAAACAAGAAAACTACTGAGCATCACTATTACAGTTATCCACTCAGCAACAAGACATAAACGATCAATTTTCAACGGTGGCATGGTCGTGGCCATTTTTGATT
>JAEPQF010000088.1:7764-14265 GCA_017640685.1 Hyphomicrobiales bacterium | reverse complement strand
GACGACCATTTAGTCGTAATTCATCGCCTAAAATACAGTGAAATCCCTTGAAAAAACCTTATTTACCCATCAACATTCATATAAATGAAAAATCATATAGTGCTATTTAACTGATAAATAGACACATAAAATTGCCTAAAACGTATGAATTTCTATAAATTTAATTGAGCAATATGGGAAAAGCTAAGTTATATTAATTGATAATCTTGAGCGGCAACCTATCTTTCCTAAAATGAAAACAGGTCTAAAATCCAAAACTACGCCAAAAATAAAGACAACGCCTAAAATTAAGTCAATGTTAGGCCCGATATATCAAACTGAAAAATAATTATAAAAACGATATAACCTGACCACACGACTAAGCAGATAAATCCAGGAACACCACATGGCAAAAGCAAGCATCTCAAAAAAGATAAATTGCATCAGTGCAGCTCTCATAGCTGGCCTTGCTGTGCTTGGTTCCAATATTTTTTTACATACAACAGCTTTTGCACAGCAACGCAGCCCAGATCATCAAAGATATTGCCTAAGATTGGAAAGCCAATTGGCAAAAACCTATCAACGTGACCAAGGCGCAGGTGTTAATAGAGCTAAACTCAAACTCAATATTCGCAATGTTGAGCGTACCTATCATCGCTTAAATTATGATGCTGATAGACGCAACTGCTATTCACAATTCCTTTTCTCAAAAGAGCTGCGCCGCACTCCAAGATGTATTCGCATTCATAAAAAGATCATTCAAGCCAAACGACAATTAAGATCGCTCAACCGACAATTAGAAAACCTCATCCACAGAGGTAGCAACAAACATGAGATAAGGTCAGATCTAATACGTGCCTTGGCGAGAAATAAATGTGGCCGCCAATATGAGAGAGAAGACAGAAAACGTAATTCTTTCAGTAATTGGTTTGATGATGGTTTCTTCGGCGGTCATAGAGAAGAACCAGACTATAACCCACAGGACCGCTTTCGCTTCACCACTCACAGAACGCTTTGTGTACGGCTTTGTGATGGCTATTACTTCCCTATGAGTTTTGCGACAACCACAAACCGCTTCAGCACAGATGAAGCAACCTGCCAGTCCAAATGCGCAGCTCCTGCTAAACTATTCACTTACCCCAACCCTGGCGGCAATCCACAACAGATGTATTCCATCACCGGAGTACCTTATGGCGACCTTAAAAACGCTTGGAGATTTAAAAAAGAATTTGTAAGAGGTTGCTCTTGTAAAGCCGCTGAATACGACCCCGTCCTTCTTGAAGCAAAACCAGAAGCGCCTAGCGAAAAACAAAAAGACGGAGAAACAGCTGCAGAGACTGAAAAAAACAAAAAAGACGAGCCTTTAAAAAACGAAGAAACAAAAAAACAAGCAGAGCAATCTCCTGAAAAAATCAAAAAACAATCAGCACTCAACAAGCAATAAGGCCCAAAAAGTTAAAAAGCGGTAATAATTAAGGCTGAACACTCCGATTTCACCTAAAAATATAACACCCTGAAACATAACAATTTTATGACATCCGCTTAAAATTTTATGTGATGTGGATTATCACACTCTTGTCAACATATCGTCACGGCCCGCCATTATGGTACTCAAAGTTCATGAGTACTTGGAGGGCATTATCATGTTTAGTTTAGAAAAACGTCCGATAGAAATAGACGACCTCACCGAGGTCAGATATCTACACAGTTCTGCATTTAGAATGTGCGGCGCTGAACATCACACAGAAGAAGAAATCAACGCATATTTATCCCGGATCAATTCAGTTGAATACATCAGAGAATGTATGAATTGCAATCTATTCGGGCTTTGGCACAATCATATTCTCATTGGCACTGCCGGGTGGTGTGCTTCAACAGATAATCGCTCAACAGCACGTATGCGCAAAATTTACATTCACAGTTTTTATGTTGGCTTAGGGCTAGGCCGTATGATGGTTGAACATGCTGAAAATAGAGCAAGTGACGCTGGCTTTGATGAATACAGCGTCAGAACAAACCTAAGCGCTGCAGCTTTCTTTGAAAGCATTGGCTATGCGACAAGTTCACACGGCGCTCTAAACACACCAACCGGGCCAGATATTCCAATTACCTATATGCGGAAATCAAAATCAAAACAGATCCCATCAAACAATAATTTGCAACAGCAACCGATGAACCCAGCTGTTCCGGAAACTATGGCCATCTATCAACAACAACAACAAACCATGGCAGTAGAACAGGAACAAAATCCAAGCTATCAAAATCCGAGCTATCCAAGGCAAAAAATTAAAGTCACGGGTTAGTCAGGGTAAGAAAGCACTTCTCTAAAAAGGGGTGAAGAGAAGTTCGTTTTTTAAATACATGTTATTTCAAAAAAGAGAGCTGAAAATTTCAGCTCTCTTTTTTATTTTATTGTGTTTCACCTTTTAAGCGAGCCCCAGCACGCTCTTCACCGATTAATGGAAGTAAAAACTTCAGCTCTGGCCCGTGCGGCTGCCCAGTAAGCGCAAGCCGTAAAGGTTGAAATAAGGCCTTACCCTTAGCACCAGTCGCTTCTTTAACAGCTTTCGTAAACTCACCCCAGCTAGTGTCGTCATAGGGCCCCTCAGGCAATACACTCAAAGCTTTAGCGCAGAACTCAGCATCTTCAATCACAGGCTCAATCGGGCCCTGCACCACTTGCCACCACAGTTTCACATCTTCAAACTTCTCAATATTACCGCGCACAGCCAACCAAAAAGCCTCGCTCCCCTCAATGCCAAGTTCAGAAAGCCTGCCTTCAACCAGTGAAAAATCCATATCATGCAAAAGCTTAGCATTCAGCAACTCAAGCTCAGCCACATCAAATTTAGCAGGAGAGCGGCTCAACTTTTCAAAAGCAAATTCTTTAAAAATCGTCTCAGTTGTTTGGTGTGGCACAATCGGGTTTGATGAACCAATACTTGCTGCATGGCTCACAACGGCCATAGCTTCAATTCCCTCTTCGCGGAAAGATGAAATAGAAAGACTTCCCAAACGCTTAGAAAGTCCTTCCCCATCTTTACCAACAAGTAGATTATGATGTGCAAAAACTGGCGCTTTTGCTCCCAGCGCTTCAAACACTTGAATTTGTGCACCCGTATTCGCCACATGATCTTCACCGCGAATAACATGGCTAATCTTAAATTCAATATCATCAATCACACTTGGTAAAGTATAAAGATAGGTACCATCTTCGCGTATAAGAATAGGGTCAGAAAGCGATGATGCCTCAATAGATTGCTCGCCGCGCACCAAGTCAGTCCAAACAACAGTTCTATCTTCAAGCTTGAAGCGCCAATGGGGCTTGCGGCCCTCAGCCTCTAATGCAGCTCGGTCTTCATTGCTTAAGTCCAACGCTGCCCGATCATAAACAGGAGGAAGTCCGCGAGACATCTGCCGCTTACGTTTTCGCTCAAGTTCATCAGCTGTTTCATAACAAGGATAAAGTCGCCCTTCAGCCTTCAGTTGTTCAACAACGGCATCATACTTTTCAAACCGAGCAGATTGCCGCGCCTCAAAGTCCCAGTTTAGCCCAAGCCAAGTCAGGTCTTCTTTAATGCCGTCTACATATTCTTCTTTAGAGCGCTCTAAATCCGTATCATCAATCCGCAGCATAAACTGCCCACCCTCCGCACGGGCAAAAAGCCAGTTGATCAATGCCGGGCGTAAATTACCAATATGGATTTTACCTGTCGGGCTTGGCGCAAAGCGCGTAATCACAGTCATCTTAATCTCTATTCTTTCAAATCAGACATCGGTCCTTTAAAGGCTCAAAGCCCAAAACCGCTTAACTCTGTTGATCTCTATATTTATTCGTAATGGGGTAGCGCCGTCCGCGTCCAAAATTCTTTGATGAAATTTTCACACCTGGTGCAGCTTGCCGGCGTTTATACTCAGCCAAATAAACCAAGTGCTCAATACGCTTCACTTCGCTAATCTCATAGCCTCCCTGCTCAGCAATTTGAGAAACAGGCAACTCTTTTTCAATCAAACATTCAAGAATATCATCAAGTTCATCATAAGGTGGCAAACTATCTTGGTCTGTTTGATTTTCTCTTAGTTCAGCAGTTGGCGCTTTTGTAATGATATTTTCTGGAATGACAACTCCCTTGGGCCCCAAACAACCATCCGGAAAAACCTCATTTCGCAAAGCCGAAAGTTTGTAAACTTTTGTTTTATAGAGATCTTTAATCGGATTAAAGCCCCCATTCATGTCTCCATAAAGTGTGGCATAACCAACAGAAACTTCTGATTTATTGCCCGTCGTCACCAGCATATCACCAGTTTTATTCGATAACGCCATCAAAATAACACCGCGCAAACGAGATTGAATGTTCTCATCCGTCACTCCGCCAATCCCATCCGGCATCGCCGGAGAAAGAATGCCGCTTACCGCCTCAACCCCTGAAGCAATTGGCAAAGTCTCATATGTGATACCTAAATTTTCAGCGCACTTAGCCGCATCATCAAGACTGTCTTGCGCCGTGTAGTGATAAGGGAGCATAATTGAGCGAACCCGCGAAGCCCCCAACGCATCAACAGCCATAGCCGCACAAAGCGCACTATCAATCCCGCCAGATAAACCTAATACAACGCCTTTAAAGCCATTTTTGTTCACATAATCCCGTAAACCAACAACACAAGCTGTATAAGCAGAGATATCTCCTTCATCTACTTTGTGAATATCTCCTTGAACAACACGCCAGCTATCATCAGTACGTTCAAATTCAACAAGCCCGATATGATCCTGAAATCTTGGAAACTGAGCACCAAGCGTACAATCACCGTTTAAAACAAAACTATCTCCATCAAACACCAATTCATCCTGGCCACCAACTTGGTTAAGATAAATCAAGGGAAGTTTTGTCTCAGCCACGCGAGCAACCGCAACATTCATTCTAATTTCATGCTTATCAAAACGGTAAGGAGAGCCGTGAATTGAGAGAAGGATTTCAGCCCCTGTTTCTTCTAAACATTCAGGAACTTCGCTAGACCAAATATCTTCACAAATCGGCACTCCCAAACGCACACCCTTAAAATTAATCGGCCCAGGCAATGGCCCCGCATCAAACACCCGCTTTTCATCAAACACGCCATAATTCGGCAAATCCACTTTATAGCGTGTGGTTGAAAGCTCACCATCTTCTAGCAAAAGAACGGCATTATAAAGAGAATTACCTTCTGCCCCCGTTTCATCCAACCAAGGGCAACCAACCAAAATAGCCGGCCCATCTTGCGTCACTTTCGCAAGATCAAGCACAGCTTGCTTCACGGCTTCTTGAAAAGAAGGCCTAAGCACCAAATCTTCTGGCGGATAGCCCGTAATGAAAAGCTCCGGCAAGACCAACATATCAGCTTGAAGCGCCTTGGCTTTACCATGCGCCTCTGTAGCTAAAGCAACATTCCCAGCCAAATCTCCCATAACCGGGTTCAATTGTGCCAATGCAAATTTTAAACGGTCCGTCATTCTTATTCCGCCTTAAATTTTCTGCCCTAAAAGTCTATACCTGAAAATGCCTTAATGGATTAGATCAAAGCTCTATATAACAAATCACCGCTCCAGACAAAAATAAACCGCGCACGAATAAAGAGAACGTCTCTTCAAAGTACGCGGTTCACTTGTTTTATTTAAGCTGATTTTGCTTCAGAAACACGATTACCATGACGGTCTTTCTTCATGCGCTCAGCAATCAAGAACGCAAGTTCCAAAGCCTGGTCAGCATTAAGACGTGGGTCACAATGCGTATGATAACGAGCTGACAAATCAGCTTCTTTCACAGTTTTGGCACCGCCGATACATTCCGTCACATTTTGGCCTGTCATTTCAACATGAACGCCGCCAGCATGTACCCGCTCAGCTTGGCAAACATCAAAGAAGCTTTCAACTTCACTTAGCACACGGTCAAACGGCCGTGTTTTGTAACCGGTTGACGCTTTAATTGTGTTGCCGTGCATCGGATCACAAGACCAAACAACCTTGCGGCCTTCTTCTTGAACTTTGCGAACCAAGCGCGGCAAATGAGTTTCAACATCTTCTGCACCAAAGCGGCAAATCAATGTTAAGCGACCAGCTTCATCTTCTGGGTTTAATGTATCGATCAAACGCATCAAATCATCATCTGAAATTGACGGACCACATTTCAAACCAATGGGATTCTTGATACCGCGCATAAATTCAACATGTGCATGATCAACCTGGCGGGTGCGATCACCGATCCAGATAAAATGACCAGATGTCGCGTAAGTCTCACCAGAAGTTGAATCAACCCTAGCAAACGCTTCTTCATAGCCAAGCAACAAAGCTTCATGACTTGTAAAGAAGTTCGTAGCTGTTAATTGGCGTGTGTTCTCTGAGTTAATGCCACAAGCTTTCATGAAATCGAGCGTCTCAGTAATCCGGGTCGCGATTTCACCAAAGCGCTCAGCAGCCGGGCTATTTTCCAAAAAGCCAAGTGTCCATCTGTGCACATGCTCTAAATTCGCATAGCCACCTTGCGCAAA
>JAEPQF010000088.1:0-7754 GCA_017640685.1 Hyphomicrobiales bacterium | reverse complement strand
CGTCTCAGCAGATTGGCGATACGCCTTTAATTGACGGCGCGGGTCAGGAATACGATCATCTTCAGTAAACTCAATCCCGTTAATAATATCACCGCGATAAGATGGCAGCTCAACACCATCTTGCATCTCCATTGGCGCCGAGCGTGGCTTCGCAAATTGCCCAGCAATTCGGCCAACCTTTACAACAGGTACAGAGCCTGCATAAGTGAGAACCACGGCCATCTGTAGCATCACTTTAAAAAAGTCACGAATATTGTCTCCGTGGTGCTCACTAAAGCTTTCAGCACAATCACCACCTTGCAGCAAAAAGCCCTCACCGGCAGCAACACGTCCTAAACGTGCCTTTAGGTCACGAGCTTCACCTGCAAATACCAAAGGAGGAAATGAACTAAGTGTTTTCTCAACATCTTTTAATTCATCCATATTTGGATAGTCAGGTACTTGTACAATTGGCTTAGAGCGCCAGCTATCTGGGCTCCAATTTTGGCTAGACTGCTCTGCCATAACGATTATCACTCCCAAGACAATAAAGTGTCAAAACTAATATCAAACGATGAAACATCGCTTGAACCATATAAAAGCCTGCCCAAAAGAAAGTTACAGCCCCTTATATGCATATATGTAAATTTTAAGGGAAACCCTTATCTAAAGAAAGGTGTTATAGGCTAAAAAGCCTAAATTTACCAACTCAAAATGAAAAAATAGCGCATTTTAGGGGCTACCCCCAGCTTATAAAGCCGCCATCATCCCACCATCAACTGTAATCCCGGAACCAGTCATATATGAGGCATCATCTGAAGCTAAAAAAAGCGCCGCTTTGGCTATCTCTTCAGGCTCCCCAAAACGGCCCATTGGGGTGCGCGCCAAAATCTGGTCTTTTACAAACGGATTACGAACAAACCGGCTGGTTAAGTTCGTTGCAACAAACCCGGGGCAAAGATAATTAACTCTGATTGCATAAGGCGCATATTCTACAGCCAACCCACGAGAAAGAGACGCCATCGCTGCCTTCGTCGCTGAGTATGCACTCATTTGCCGTGTCGAACGTGTACCCATAACAGAAGCCAAGTTCACAATCGCTGCATGCTCTGAAGCCCGAAGAAGATCCAAACCATCCCGTGCAAAGCGAGCCCCACCAACAAGGTTCACTTGCAAAACCAAATCCCATTCTTCATCTGTCATGTGGCGCAAATCTGTGCGCACATTCATGCCCGCATTATTCACGATAATATCAAGCTTGCCTGAATGATCCGTAATTTTTTGAATGGCCTTTTTAACGGAGGGACCATCTGTTACATCAGCCACAATATCAAGAGCTTCACCGCCAGCATTTTTAATTTGCCCAGCAACATCTTGCGCCTTCTCAGCGTCCATATCAATCACATAAACAAACGCCCCTTCAGAGGCAAACCCATGGGCAATTGCCGCCCCAATGCCAGACCCAGCACCAGTTACCAAAGCATAACGATCACTAAAACGGTTCATAATCACTCTCATAAATAGATAATTTTCAAGCTCTTTTACGCCCCAAAACTAGGCTCAGGACCTATTAATTTCATAGTTTCTGCGTGTGTCCTTTTTTGATGAATGTTTGTGAAACACACGCAGAGCATAGCCTTAGCTATGGTCAAGTGGGTTTTGCAAACAGGCGCAAAAAAGAGCCGCGCCCTGAAAAGGGTTGCTCAAAAGCGGTCTTGTCGACAGTAAAAAACAAGCTTACCGGGGGTTAAGGCCCCGCTTGCACTTGTTTTTCTAGTATCTAAACCGCTTTTGAGCAACAGAAACTCATGAAATTAATAGGTCCTGAGCCTAAAATAGGCCAGCTTTTTATAGCTAGCCTACTAACAACTGATTATTGAAAGGCACTTTTTAAAGTTTGTGGTTAAGAAAAAGCCTTAAACAGCGATTTATCATCCACTGAGATTAACCTTAAGGCCGTGAGTATGACTTATCTTTCATAGTCACTAACTCTTCGGCAGCAGATGGATGCAAGGCGACGGTCGCATCAAAATCAGCTTTTGTGGCTCCCATTTTCAACGTTATTCCAAGTGCTTGTGTCATTTCCCCTGAATCTGGCCCTAAAATATGAACCCCAAGCACCTTTTGGCTAGCTTGGTCGACAATAATCTTCATCAAAGTCCGCTCAACCCGGCCAGAAATTGTATTTCTCATCGGGTTAAATTGACTTTTATAAACATCAATTGCCTCATATTGCTCAAGCGCTTGATCCTCAGTTAACCCAACTGTACCAACTTCAGGCTGCGAGAATACAGCTGTCGGAATTTGGCTGTGATCAACTTTTGTTGGGTTATCCTTAAAAACCGTCTCAACAAAAGCCGCCCCTTCACGAATGGCAATCGGAGTTAAATTGACCCGGTCTGTCACATCCCCAACGGCATAGATAGAAGAAACTGACGTTTGAGAATATTCATCAACCTCAATTTTCCCATTGCGGCCAAGCTTAACGCCAGCCGTCTCCAAACCAAGCCCGTCGGTTAATGGCACCCGGCCCGTTGCAAACATCACAAGCCCAGTTTCAAGTGAAGAACCATCTTCAAAATGAAGGCGCAAACCATCACCTATTTTTTCTATTTTTTGAGGCGCCGCATTTAAACGCACATCAACACCGCGCGCAGTCATCGCCTCAGTTAATCCGCTACGAAGATCATCATCAAACCCGCGCAATACAGAAGGTCCACGATAAGCTAGCGTAGTTTTAGGCCCAAGGCCATTAAAGATAGAAGCAAACTCAACAGCAATATAACCACCACCTATCACAGTGATATGAGAAGGAAGAGCCTCTAAATCAAACGCTTCATTCGATGTAATGCCAAATTCCGCCCCCTCAATTTCAGGCTTAAATGGCGTGCCACCAACAGCAATGAGAATGGTTTTAGCAGTAATTGTGCGATCTTCATTCACTAATTTAACTTCATTCGGCCCGGTCACAACAGCCCGGTCTTCAAACGCGGTCACACCAGCCTTTTCCAAATTAGTTAGATAAATCTGACTAAGACGACTAATCTCTTTGTCTTTCGCCGCAACCAACTTCGTCCAATCAAACGCCGAAGGTTCTACATCCCAGCCAAACCCGCGCGCATCTTCAAACTCACCCGCGAAACGAGACGCATAAACAAAAAGCTTCTTTGGAACGCAGCCACGGATCACACACGTCCCACCATAACGATACTCTTCTGCCACCGCCACCTTGGCACCACCTTGCGAGGCAAGCCGCGCCGCCCGAACACCACCAGAGCCACCACCAATTACAAATAAGTCATAGTCAAAAGACTGATCAGTCGTCATCTAGCTCAAATCCTCTTAAACAATATCGTCTTCATCATCTTCAAACGGGGCTTCAATAACCGTCACACCATCAGGCCCACCAATAATTGCCCGCTCTGCAATCCCTAAAAACAAGCCAGTTTCAATCACACCAGGAATTAAGGAAAGACAATCAGCTAATTCTTCTGGGTCAGGGATCACCCCAAAATGACAATCGATAATATAATGACCGCCATCTGTTTTATAAAACTCACCCTCAGGTGTTTCTCTCACGTGCAATTCTTGTTTCAATTCAAGCTCAGCACAAAGAACGGAAATCATCTCAAAAGTTGAGCGCAAGCCAAATCCTTCAACCTCTACCGGCAAGGGAAATGCACCCAATTGATCAACCAGTTTGCTATCATCAGCAATAACAATCATCCGTTCAGAAGCCATGGCAACAATCTTTTCACGCAAGTGCGCACCGCCTCCGCCTTTAATCAGGCGCAGTTCCTGATCAAGCTCATCCGCCCCATCAACAGTGACGTCTAAAAATGGCTCTTCATCAAGCGTTGCCAATTGAATGCCCAAATTAGCCGCTTGGATTTCACTAGCCCGAGATGTCGGCACACAGACCACATCCAATCCTTCTTTAACCCGCTCACCAAGCAAATCAATGAATTTGGCAGCTGTAGAGCCAGTGCCTAAGCCCACTTTCATGCCATCTTCAATATAATCGAGTGCTGCTTTAGCAGCATTTAATTTATAATCGTCAGAAGCCATACCGCATCTCCTAATAAAATCCGCTCAACACCAGCATTTACAACGCTGAACGTTATTGGTTGCCGCACAATGTCACTTGTTGTCACGCATTGCCAGTAAAAATTTAAGTCACAAATTAAGAATTACAACAAAACGAAAGTCTTGTCGTTCAAAGAAGTCATTCAAAAAAATTTGAAAGTCCCTAATCACCCATAGGCTCTAAAATGATGGCCAATACCAACACCAACCCGCCTAATCAATTCATAACTCTCAACCATCGGGTCAATTAATCGATCATTTAACTCCTCAAAGTCAGAGCCCTCATCAACCATATAACTCGCTTCTTCAGCAATTTCATACTCAGCCCGGGTCGGCTTTGCTCTAGGGTAAGCCTCCCTTAGCGGTGTCAAAGCATCATCTATGCGCAAAGATAAAACCATTCTCATAATATCTTTGTGTGTCAAATCATTGCGCGCCGCTAATATTGGTAACCGCCCACCTAGTAAATAAATATGCATAATCAAAGCAATACGAAGTGCATGCAGCATATCACTTTCAATCACTTCATCGCGCTCATGCCCATCCGCCTGGCTTTGCCATTCATCAAGCCCAAGCTCTTTAAAAAGATCATGCAAATATATATCATCCTCGCGCAAATAAGTCGCCAAATGCATGAAGCGATCATGGCGCTCATCCCCGCGCAGCAACCCTGCCAATAACAAACACGGCCTCTTTAATGGAGACTCCATATTTTCAATAGGCCGTGTCACCCAAAATGCATCATTAAAAATAGAAGCATAAGCCACCAATGTCTTCACACTCGAAAGCTGCCTCGCTCTTGCAATCATCCCAATTAAACTGCGAGCTCTTTCTGAATTTTGATAGATATTTGCAAATTGTTCTTTGTCATAAAGCAAGGCCGTGCCAAATCCACTAATCACATTCGCCAAAAAACCAAATTGCTGCAACACACCATTATGAGGAATGGCCCGCATTTTTGCTGCCGCCACACGATTATCTTGCCTCCCATCAAATTGCCGTTTGGTTTTACGAGACCCGGTTTTAAATAAAAGGTTGGTCTCTAATGCCCCAAGGCTAGATTGATAATCCTTATTTTCAAATAATTTCGTTTGATATGTTTTGACATGCTCAAACAAATCTTCGTTAAAATCAGGGTTGTCATAAAGCACATCAGAAAAATGCCCCCCTTCAATCAAGTGCGAACGGGCAAATTCTGAAAGCGTAGCCTTGGCTAATGTTTCCGAGCCGAAAAACACATAGCCATCTCCCCCTTGAAAACTCACTTCATGATGAAGCCTTAAATCTTTTTCATTGTAAGCATTGCGCACATAAGGCGTGAGTACATAATCAAACCGGTCTTTAAGAGTAGAGGGATGCGCCCCTCGCCCCATTGACTCGCCGTGCGTGTTAAAAATCAAAACTTCAATATGACCAAGATCAGCGTTATTCAAAATAGAGGCAATCCGACGTTGTAATTTCTCAATCGCTAAAGTTGCCGGAATTTGCCCCATAAACCGCCCAGCATCAGAAAACCCCGTTTGAATAGAAATACGTCCGCGTTTTAAAACATAATCTCGATAAGATTTAAGCTTCAAAAGTGACTTGATAATTTCTGCCCCGCGCTCCATCGCCCGCTCAGTTTCAAACAATGGGGAAACATCAACACGCTCCTCAAGACCAAAAAGCTTTGCAAAATAAAGGGCCGACAAAACAGTGAGCGAATGCTCACACTCGGCAATCAATAGCCTAATCGGCGCATCACCATCAATGAATTTTAAAATCTGAGCGATTACGATAAACTGGCGAACCGCCGTTGAGCGCTCAAGTGCAAGACATTTAAAATTAACACTCTCAGTTTCGTCATTTAAAATCATCTCATCCAGTTTAGAAAGACTAACCAAACTAGAAACATCAACAGCCCCGCCCCCAAGAGGTTTGCGAATAGCATTGTGCAATTGCATCGCGTTAATACGAATATGAATATGAGAGGTCGTTAACCCAGCGCTTAAAAGCTCAGTTTTCAACTCCGTTAAAACAAACAAAGTCTCTTTTTCAGAACATGCCTCAATAGCTTTTTGAATAAGATCAATCACCGAGCCAAGCGAAGATCGAAGAGGTCTCTCATTATCTTTAGCGCCACCAAATATTCCAGCTTGTTTTGGTGAGCCATCTTGCCTGACATCTCCAGTTAAAAAATTAGCAGCCTTACTAACTTCGCCAGGAGTAAGGTCGTCAACAGCAAACAAATGTAAAGAATGTTCCAACGCCTCAATTTCATGACGGATCATCTTGTAAGCTGATTGCAAATGAGACGCAGGCACTTGCTCATCTTCAGCTAATTTATAAAGACTGGTTTCAATTGAACTCGAATGCAACTCCAATTGATCTCGTTTTTCTTTTAAACGAAAACAAAGGCTGTCATACCACCGAATATCTGTTCGCCCATCAAGGTCATACCCAACCCAACTATTCAAATTGAAAAAACTTGGCGTAATCTCAGTCCATCTTGCTGGATAAAGACGCCTAGCTTCTTCTAAAATAATTTTGTGAAATTCTCGCCGTGCGGAACCGGCATTTTTCAGTGCCACTTGCGCTTGTGCTTGCTCGGAACTTAAATTCAAATCCGGATCAGGTCGGTGGTCTAACTGCGTCAACCGCTCTTTAAATTCCGCATCAAGTGCTTTTGAAGGCGTTTCTATCAACTCAATTAAAAATGCTCTCATTTCTTGAGACATTGAAAAAGTTGGATGCGCTGTGAAAACCACGCCTTTGCGAGGGCGCTCAAGCTCAGCCTTAAATGCCTCAAACGGGATTAATTGCCCTTTCTCATGCGCCACTTCATGCACAAGCCCACGAAAACGGATTAAATCATCTGAAGCATCTTCAATATTTGCCTCCCCAATATAGGAACGCATAGTATTAGCGCGGCTAAGTAACGCTCTATCAGATAAAATCTTTATCATTGAAGAAAAATCATCAAGAGAAAGCCTGCCTGCTTCTAGCTCACGTGAAAGTTCAAAAGCCAACTGTTTAACCGGGTTAAATTGCGGTTCATTCGCTATTCGCTTCCAATACTGATCAAGCCGACTTGCTAGGTCAGTTAATAGCTCTTTATGAGTGTCTTCTACATCACCATTTAGATGATCCGTCTTCACAGCCTCCCCACTTGCTTTTTCTTTTTCCGCCTTTTGTTTTACTGAAGGAAATAATCTTAAATCCAGCCCGGTAGTCACTGCTCACACTCCGTTATATTGCTTATTTCATTTGATGCAGTCTTTTAAAAAACAAGTCGAATTATGCTTGATAAAGCTATTTGCTTGCTCTATCTCACAATCATGCAAATCTATGAAAAATTTCAATGTCGCATATTGCCGCTTAAAGGGTGATTGGCTGATAAACAAAGGCAATACCACCTCAGCTTAAACATAATACTCGTGACACCAGCAAAGAGATCTCAAATGACAACACCCAAACTCACAATCTGTTTTGACCTTGATGGCACACTGGTAAATTCAGCCCCAGACCTCTTTGCAGCTCTCGATTACGCCCTCACTTCAAAAGGTTATGATAATAGTCAACATGATGAAATTCGCCCTATAATAGGCCAAGGCGCAAAGGCCATGATCAAACGCGCTGTAACACTTCAAAACATTCAACTTGATGATAAAGAAGTTGATGAACTTTGGCATATTCTCATTGACCATTAC
>JAEPQF010000087.1:11877-14377 GCA_017640685.1 Hyphomicrobiales bacterium | reverse complement strand
GAGACTATTCCCAATTGCTTCCCAAGAATTGCGAGCCTTTTGCCCAACAGGAACCCCAATATAATAAGCAGCAATTGTAACGGTGGGAACAAGACCAGAGAAGATCGTAAATGCTATTGCGGGCTCAATCAACTGAACTGCATAAAGGTATGAAACCCAAGCTCCCGCAGCTGTCAGGTTTAACCCAAGCAGGCTATATTTATTGTCTGCTGCTATAGTCCATTGCTTACGATCGGTAATAGATACCCAGATCAAACAAAACACTCCAGACAAGCCAAACACGAACACTCCGACCAAAAAAGAATCTAATTTCTGTAATGTTCGACCAAAATAAACAGCTTGGATTGCATCCAGCATCACAAATGTAAAGCACCAAGAAAGACCAATTAAAGAAACATTATTTTTCATAGAAACGTTCAAACAATAAGTTGCGTGATAAACATTGACAAACATTAGACTGGCGGTCTAATGTTTGTCAAATGATGAGTTTGAAACAAAAGAGAAAACAGATGCAATTCCTCACAAGAGCTATATGAAATCAAATAAACAACCAAACTTAGAAATTTTGAATTTCACAAATCATGCTGGAAGCGTTCAAAACATATCGGTCTTGTAAAAGCTGTCGAAATGAGAGTTAAGCCGAAAACACAGCCCTTTGAAAATTAAAGGGATCGGGAAATTTAAGAACCTTAAAGAGCTCTACATCAATGCTAGAATTTTTTCAGTTTTAAACCCACTTCGCCGAATGCAGTGGCATAAACATTTGCAAATTAATAGTAACTTGCAGGGATTTGTCGCCTTTTGTGAGAAACATAACCTTTTATCAGTTTGAGTTTTAAGGTCCACTCTTGTTAGCGAACAATACTAAACATATACGGTTTCTGAATAGTCTGGAAATAACCATTTAAAGAGAACTACTGATTTTTTAGGTTAATCTTATAACTTGAGTTGGAAAACAATGAAAAACGCTAAACATATCATCTTAAGTTTCCTAATCGCATTTGGAAACTCATTAATCTTGCTGCCGGATAACAGCTGGGCTAAAGGAATCATCCAGTCAACCCCAGAAAATTACCGATCAATCATTGCAACAATGAGCCACAGTAAACCCATTGCTGTACATATGTCCTCAACAGATAAATCATGTCGATTTTGCGAAAGAAACAATAGTAGGTTTATAAAAGCCGCTTCAAGGCACCAGGATAAATTCATTTTTATACAAGTGAATTTCAACCCTTGGAAAAGTTTAAAAAAACATAAGAGACTAAGACAGCACTACCAAACAATAAAAATGCCTTTGTTAGGGTTGCCAACAGTCTACATCTATTACAAAGGCTATGCGACATCCCATTACATCGGTGAGTTAAAGAAATTAGAACAAACTCTTGTAAAAGGGCACCAAAAGGCACTCTCACTAATGGACACAAAAGAGAAAGGAGCCGCAATCAGGCAAATTACAACGAGTGAATTTTCAGATTTTCTTAAAAAGAGTAGCAATCCTCAACTTATTCACCTGACCTCAAAAGATAAATCCTGTATGCACTGCACCAAGAGTAATCAATTTATCAGTTTGGCAGCAAAAAAATTAAGAGGTAAATTTGACTTTGCTGAAATAGTTTACAATCCATGGGAAACAATTCGCTATGATTTACCCTTCCTCAGCCTTCTCCATAAAAAGGGAGTAAGGGTTCAAGGGTTACCAACAACACTGGTCTTTCAAAATGGTAAAATTAAATGGTACGTAGCAGGTGTTAATCCCAATATTTCAGAGCACTTATTTAAGATTCTGCCTAATCTGCAAGTAACTACTGAGAAACAAAATGAACCAAAGTGAGCAAAACAAGGTAGGAAATATGCCTAAGATGGGACACGGAAAAATATTGTTTCTCACATTATTATACTTATATTTTTTGCACTCACCAATACCAGCTTATGCCAATGATCAGAAGATCGTGAAATGGGTAGAAAAGTTGCGCAACGGCACAAAACAAGAGAGAATAAGCGCAGCTGCTGTTCTTGGTAGTTCATCCTTTTATCGTCAAAAACCACAAATTATAAAAGCACTTGTTACAGCACTGAAAGATCCAGAGAGAGAGGTGAGAATTCGTGCTGTTTATTCTCTTTTTAGAGCAAAAGGCAAGTCAGCAACACAAGCCCTATTACTAACAATGAAGAATGATAAATCAGCAGACATAAGACTTGCAGCCGCACAAGTCTTAGGTAGAGCTGGAGATAAACGGACAGTTGATACCCTGGAACTTGCATTAGATAACAAAAGCTATATCGCAAGATCTACCGCGGCAGATATATTAGGCACGCTAAAATCAGCACAAAGCGTGAAGCATCTTTTAAAGAAACTTCAAGATCCCCACCATGAAGTACGTATTTCTGTGGTACGCTCACTTGGCCACTTGAGATCCAAAAAAGCTGTCAAACCTTTAACCTCATTATTGAGTGATAACCTCTTCACGTTAAGGCGTGAGGCTGCCATAGCGTTGGG
>JAEPQF010000087.1:0-11867 GCA_017640685.1 Hyphomicrobiales bacterium | reverse complement strand
AATATGTGCGGTGGGCAGCAATTTATGCGCTTTGCCAGCTAAGAACTGAAACCGCTTTTAACGCTCTTTTAGTTTTTTCCCCCACACCAGAAACATACTGCATAGCCTCTTCCAAGTTTGGTAAATAATGACTTAGACAGGGAAAAAATAAATTGACACTTTAACAACATTTCAATTGACAATTTAGACCATCGGTCCAATCTTATAAAAGAACGAGAATGGCAAAAGAAAAATCCAAAGATACGCCTCAGTTGAGGCTCAAGGCATTAGCACCCGAGAAAAAAGCTCAACTACTAGATCCTGCTGAAAAAGAGTTTGCATCAAAAGGTTTTATAGGCGCGTCATTGAATAACATTTTAAGAGAAGCAGGTATGAGCAAAGGTCAAGCTTATTACTACGTTGAGAACAAAGCAGATTTGTATAGCGCTGTATGTGAAAGGGCATTCCACAGATTGTTCAAAAAAATAGAAACATCTGAATTTTCTCCGCAAACCCCTGAAGAATTTTGGAGAGATATCCAAATCTTTTGTGAAAGACTAATTGTGGCTCTCAATGGTGATGAAACTTTATCGGCACTGGGCCGGTCGGTATATGACAGCAAGCAAGCAGAAGAAGCCCTTTCAGAGCCACTCTCACGGCTTCAAATACAATTCAATCAATGGGTTGAACTAGGTCAATTAATAGGTGCTATTCGAAAAGATATACCAAGTGATCTGCTGCAAGCGATCCTCTTTGGGGTTTTTAAAGAAATAGATCGATGGTTTGCTACCAACCTTTCAAAATTAGAGAACTCGGAAGCAATGCGATTAAATGCACTTTCTTTAGAGCTTCTACGTTCTCTAGCTGAGCCAAAACAGACTTCAAACTAATTAAAATTAGGATTGTTTATGATAGTAAAAGTAGACAAGAATATCTGGATTGTAGAAGGCAATTGTGTCAGCTTCTACGGTTTTTCATATCCAACAAGGTCAGTCATAGTTAAGTTAGAAAACAACGAACTTTGGATATGGTCACCCATAGAGTTATCACAAACACTCAAGAGTGAAGTGGCTGCAATTGGGCAACCAAAGCATTTAGTAAGCCCCAATAAACTACATCATTTATTTTTAAAAGAATGGGCAGAGGCTTACCCAACGGCCTCATTGTGGGGCCCTCAGTCAACTATAATTAAAAAGCCAGATTTACATTTCGAATACCCACTTGAGCATAACACTCCAACAGAATGGAAAAAGGATATAGATCAGGTCTGGTTTAATGGTTCCAGAGCGATGGACGAGATTGTCTTTTTTCACAAACCTTCGCGCACCGTTATTATGGCCGATCTTTCGGAAAATTTCAGTGAACATTTCATCAAAGCAAACTGGTCTTTCTGGCAACGAGTTTTAGCGCGTCTCTGGGGCATTGTTGAAGGCAAAGGATATGCACCTTTGGAATGGAGGTTATCTTTTAATCGCGAAAAAACAAGGCAAACAAAAAATAAGATGTTAGCATGGAACCCAGAAAAAGTGATTATGGCCCATGGCGAATGGCAAAATGAAAACGGTAGAGCCTTTCTA
Source organism: Hyphomicrobiales bacterium (assembly GCA_017640685.1). Taxonomy (GTDB): domain Bacteria; phylum Pseudomonadota; class Alphaproteobacteria; order Rhizobiales; family HXMU1428-3; genus HXMU1428-3. The sequence goes on along the minus strand of JAEPQF010000087.1, from coordinate 10,311 downwards.
GAAAAATCCTTTGAATGGGTAAAGTAACATGTATGTTAAAATAGCTCAGCTAACAAACGATATCAAAGCATTTTTTGAAGCAAATACACCAGGCAGGATAGTGTCTATAGATGAAACCAGAAAATCAAAACACCTAAAAGGCAGCTTAGCCAGATCAAGCTAAGCAGGTCATGAGCAACATATGACATGCTTAGCAAAAGAGTCTTTGATTTAAAATGAATATGTCAGAAGATACCGCTTATATAGTGATGGCAAGGTTAACAATTCTTCCTAACCAAGAATTAGCGTTTTTCAAGTTCGAGAAAAAAGCTATTTTGATCATGAAAACTTATGGAGGAAAACTCATCTCAGCCATTCGCACTCAAGAAGAGGAAACCAACCTCTATACTGAAATACATACATTAGAATTTCCAGACAGAGAAACATTTCAAGCCTATAGAAATGACAAAAAGTTATTGGAATTATCTGAAGAACGAAAGCGCTGCATTGCCATTACTCGCATTGAATATGGCATAAAAATAGAATACTGAAACGAACAACATAAATTTTAACAAAGCACTAACAAAAGCTTAATACAAATTTATTAAGGAACGAATTTATCAAACTAGGCTATTAGTTATTACTCCAAGACAGTCATTTTAGTCTGTAAACATGAGTGCAGTAACTAAGTTTCTCGTTCAGCTTTCATCAAATTTTGTAATTGTGATTGGAGACCTAAAATAGTGTCTGCACCCAATTGCTCACGAAGGCTGATGACTTCATCCAAATGGCAGTCACGCAATTTTTTGTTAGATCCACATGGGCAAGGCCAATGACCTTTTACTCTTTTTGCTAAGATCGCCTGTGCGTACGAGTTGGCTTGCTGCTCGTTCACTTTAAAACCGAGCAACTGTGAGATGCTCTCAGCAATTCCTTTCGCGCCGTGAGATCGTTCATCAAAAGGCCATTCTCCAGTTTGTTCGAACCATGTCTGAGAAAGGAAGAAATTGTATAAGGGCCCATCACAAAATGCTTGAAAGGATGTATCCTGTGAAAGCACCAACCATTCTTGCCAAACGCATAAACAGCAAACACCGTTTTTATACATATGCCTATCTGCTATGCGAGGAATAACCCCACCATTTTCAATTACTATCGGTTCGCGTTTAGGGAAGTCCTTAAAGAAAAAACACTTAATTTCAAATCGCTTAGCGGGGCCGTTCGGATGCGGCCCATCACTTACGATGAAAACTCCATATGCAAAGATCGCATCATCAGATTCTGTAAACTTCAACAACGGTTGCGCGAATCCGAGCGCTCGCCTCACATCTTCAATAGTTAAAGTAGAAGGTTCGCTCATCGGCTTAACCCTTATCGCACCAAGGAGCTGTTTCCGTTCCACGATCTTTAACGCGTTCGACCATTTGGCTTGTTTGTGTAATCAAAGCTGGAGCTGCTGCAACTGCAGGTGTTTCAGACTTAGAAATCGGGAAGTTCTCTTTAACCCGGTCCATTACCTTAGCTCCGAGCCTATTTGCCATTCCAGTTGGGATATCCGTGGGACGATTAACCCGAATATATGTACCAAAATCCCGTCGCGCATTATCCAGCCAACTATAGAAGTTGCGCTCTTTCTCTGGCATTTCTTGCCATTTATCCGCAAAGTTCTCTTCAGGGTTTACAGGATTCCTAATCCATCTTTTGCCATCAACAACTTCAACAAAGCGGTCCATTCCATTCAGGATAGCGGTTAAAGAATCAACTAGTGTTAATTCACCTTGATAAGCATGTGCTGCTAGTGTGGTGATGATAATCGAAATCGGTTTGTGCTCGGGATCGTCAGCAAACATCAAATCGCGATGACGTTTCAAAATCTGTATTGCCTTTTGAAGCGTAGTTTTAACCGCATGATCGGGAATGTCTTCTACTTTGGCGTAAGGGCTTCCGCGTTTAAAAAGCTCTAACTTTTCGTAACGAAGAACATCTTCCATTTCCTGCATAAACCAAACAGCAAATCCAAGTGGGTTACTTGATGGCCAGTTTAATGTAATTACATCATAACCTGGATCAGTCTTGTCTGTTATAGCAATGGCTTCTTGGGTAATCCTATCATTTATTGCAAGCTTCATATATCCGTTGGCGCTCAATCGTGAGCGATAAGTATTTACGTCGCTAATACACGGCAAGATATCAGTGTGAAAATTCCGCTGATCAGCATATTTAAGCGTCCAACAACGACGTTTATTTTCAGGGGTATGTTTCATGGAATGCGCCTGTGCATATGACATGACTTCCTGACCGATAGCCATCTTCAATTGTTTTTGAGTCTGATGTCCCTTCGATGAATTAAGACGACAAATAAGATCAACATCGATTTCGTCTGTATCTGTTATTGGCCTATTAGCTGTTCCAATTAAAAACGACCCCTGTGGAGCCACATACGGGTCATAACCTTTCAGGGTTGAGTTGGGTCGATCAAGCCAAGAGCCAAGTGATTGATAACGAGCAACAACAGCTTCGTTGATTTCAGGCGGGACATCGATTTCTTTGGCTATTTTTTGAAGAATATCTTCGTGTGTTGGAGTAGGTGATTCAGTAGGCATTTTTTTATCCTTCTAACTTATGGATGGGAACGAAAGGCTCTGCGGGTTGAGAGAAAAAGTGTGGTTTCAAAATAGGCTTTTGAATGCGTGCTTCCGTAAAGCCTCGTGCTTTCAGTTCCCGAATCTTCGAAGTGTTATCGATGCTAAAAAAACCATCTGGAACTGGTTGGCAAATACGCCATATAGCTTCGCGCTCATGTGGATCACCTGTAAGAAGATGAGCGATGCCCATTGAGCCGTGAGACTGACCAGCCATAAAAAAGTCAGCTGTTTTCTCAACGATGCTTCGAGCACTGTAAGCTTGTTTCATCTCGAAGATGTCTTCGAGGCAACTTACACTCAAAACCTTTAACTTATCAGCGGGCCATCCCAATACCGAAACGGCTTCGATCACCGCAAAACCCGTCGGGTTGTTCGCCCAAAGGCCTCCGTCTACTAAACCCACATCATTAGCCGTGATATATTCGCGAAAATAAGTTGGTGCAGCCGATGTTGCTAAAGCGGCATCAATTGCCGGGTCTTTATAGTCTGTGGTTAGCCGAGAATGATGTGCAGTCTTGTAAACGTATACTTTCTTAGCATGCCCATTCCACGACGGTACCATCAGACGGGTCTTTGCATCACCTATTCGCTTGTCGCCAATAACGCTTTCTATTGTATGTTTGAGTGCATCTGTCTCATATTTGCTTCCCCAAGCGGCCCATCTGGCAGTCCGGTAACATTTTGACAGAAATGCACGAAGACCTTTTTCATTTTGAGCAAATATTTTTGGACCGTGCTCTTCATAAAGAGTTGCAACATTTTTTGCAGGCACACCCAACGCAAGTGCAATGGCAATTATTCCACCTGTCGAGGTACCTGCAATGAGATCAAAATATGCCCCGATTGGGTGTTCAAGGTCATCTTCCAGAGCAGCCAAAAACGCTGCTGGAAATGTCCCGCGAATGCCGCCGCCGTCAATCGATAGAATTCGTCTCATCAAATACCTCATACGAATTTATACAATTTATATTGTATGTCCGAGTCTTGCGTATTGTCAAGATGGTGTGGTATGATTTCGTATGGTTGAGTCTTTTGAGGTCGCTGCTGGCCAATAATAGTTTTGGAGGAATTCATGGCATTCAAAGAAGCCCTGAAGCGAAGTAGAATAAAAAAAGGGTATTCATTACAGGAGCTTGCAAATTTAATAGGCGTCTCTAAAGCGCACATCTGGGATCTTGAACAAGGCCGCGCGAAGAACCCGTCTCTAGAGATATTGGAAAAATTATCTACACATCTGAATGTCCCTATCTCAACACTGGTAGAAGAAAACCCTGAAGAAAATGAAAATAATGACGAATCGGTGGTGATGTACCGTGACTTACAAAAGTTGGATGATGAAGACCGAGAAACAATCAGACTCATGATGGATCGTCTAAAGAAACGCACGGAAAACCGCGAGGACTGAGCAATGGTCAATCGGATGGATCTTGACGGGACGTACTCACCAATTGGTCTTGTCACGAAGATTCTGAAGGCAGAACCAAACCTGAAAGTTCCAGTCCCCATTGAAGAGCTCGCATATCAACTAGATATATCAGAAATACAGACGCTCAAAACCAAAGGGTTTGAGGGCGGCTTAATCACGGATGAAAATCGAACATATGGCGCTATTCTCGTTAAAAAAAACGTGAACCCTTTACGCAGGCGCTACACTATTGGACATGAGTTGGGCCATTTCCTAATTATTCATCATAAACCAATATCTGGTACTGAGTTCCTTTGCGACCGTGAAGCTATGAAAGAGCAAAATCTCAAAGCTCAAAAACGAGCTCAAAAAATGGAAGCAGAGGCAAACCGCTTTGCATCTTTGTTACTCATGCCGCCTCCCTATTTAAATCCGATCATCAATGGAAAAAGTTATGCGAATCTAAAAACCGTCTTGGAGATTCATGGTCATTTCGAAGTAAGCAAGGAAGCCGCCGCCTGGGCTTATGCTGAATACAATCCAGAGATGGTCGCTGTGTTAATCGTGAAAGATGGTCGTTACCTTCGTCATTACTGCAAAAAGGGATTTCCATGGATCACAATTAAACGTGGTGATAAAGTTCCTGACATATCTTTAGTTCACAAACAAAGGCAAATAGGAAGTTTGAGCAATTCTGATCCTACAGGGGCAGAGCATTGGATTGAGACTAATTACGGCGAACCTGTACCTATTATGTATGAACAGGTTCTATTTCAATCCAATGGATATGCGATGATACAGCTTAAAGTACTTCAAAATGAAGATTGGGATTATGATCCAGATGAAAACCTGACTTCGAAGCAACGATATCAAAAACGACAAGAACGGTGGCAAAGATAGTAAATTGCTAGCATGCTGAACCTAACTAAGTTAACTTTTGGCATTTTATTCAAAGTAATTAAAAGTCTAGAAAAAAATGTTATAAGGTTTTCTAACAATACTTGACTGAACGAAAAACAAATAGCTCACTTTAAAGCTTAACAATATCGCTGCAAAAATGCCACCAATTTGCTGCTGCTTTAAGCAACGTTTTTGAAAAATCCGCGGAGCCAATCCACTAGAAAATTTGAATGTATCCTAACTACAAAATATTGGCATTCTCTCTATCTCATATATTTGAAAGCAAATTACATATATTGAGGACAAACACCGAGATGATGTAACCGAAGCTTTAAACTTTCTTTTCCAAGGACTTTTCATCAAATCTTTAGCTACAGCTACATGATCTGATGATTAATCTCAAAATCGTGCAACATTTTGTGTAACAAAATGTGCAACAAACAAAATCAGTAAATAAATATATAGTTTAAAAACAACACCTTAAATAGTTTGTATTTTCAAAAACCAATCCCTTCTTCTCCGCCATTTTCACACAAATTAAATCGCACTGCATAACAATAACCTCTGATAAAGCTTATTGTTATGAAACTCTTGTAAGAACTGACCTTCCTATCTAATCTATCAGATAGACATCAAACAAAGTGACTGCGATGAAAATTTTACTCGTTGAAGATGATGAAAAGCTAAGCGATTATATCACCAATGGCCTCAAAGAAGCTGGCCATGTGGTAGATTGCTCAACAGATGGCAAAGATGGCTTGTTTCTAGCCACAACAGAACAATATGACGCCATCATTCTAGATCGTATGCTCCCCTCTTTAGATGGCCTCACCATTTTAAAAACCCTGCGGGGCGCAAAAAACCATGTGCCAGTCATGGTCCTAAGCGCCCTAGGTGCTGTTGATGATCGGGTCAGTGGCCTGCGCGCAGGGAGCGATGACTATCTTATCAAACCTTTTTCATTCTCTGAGCTATTAGCAAGAGTTGAAGCATTGCACAGACGCGGCTCAGTTGAAAATGGTCATCAAGAAACAACTCTCACAGCTGGTCCCATTGAAATCGATTTACTCAAAAGAAAAGTAAGCTCTAATGGAGAGCCTATAACTCTTCAAACCAGAGAATTTAACTTGCTCGAATATCTTATGAAACATAAAGGGCAAATCGTAACGAGAACGATGCTCTTAGAACATGTATGGGATTATCATTTTGACCCACAAAGCAAAGTCATTGATGTCCACATTAGCCGGCTACGTAAAAAAATCGGTGACACGTCTGCATCCATCATAAAAACCATTCGCGGAGCAGGATACATAATAGATGACCGGTAAAAGAAGTTACTATTCAAGTTCAAGCTTCAAAATGGCCGCTCTCTTTACTATTTTATTGGGCGCCTCAGCCCTGCTTCTTGGTTCATACCTATATGACTTCAGTCGCCAAATTTTCATTCAAGAAACCGAAGCAGCCATTGATATTGAGATAGAACACATCCTGGTCTCCTTTGAAAACAAATCACAAGACGAACTCCTCAATTATATCAAAAAACGCTCAGAAAAATATTCAAATCCGGTTTATTATTATCAGGACAGATTAGACAAAAGATTAGCTGGCAATATAAAAAAACTCCCAACAACTGTCACACCAATCAGTGAAGGCATCATTCAATTTTCACTAGAGGTTTCAGGAAAGCCAAAAAAGTTTGGTGCAAAAATTCACACCTTCGATGATGGCTCAAGGCTGCTCATTGGCCGAGACATCAACAATATCATCCAGCGCTATGAACGCTTACAATTTTTCAGCATTCTAATCTTGCTCTTCATGATGAGTGTTGTATTGGTGAGTTTTTTCATCAGCATGTTTGTTGTTAGCCGCATCAACATAATCGGCCAAACCGCACAAAACATCATGGCAACAGGTGACCTCTCAGAACGTATTTCAATTGATAGCAATTGGGATGACCTAAGCAACCTTGCTCAAAGCTTAAACGCTATGTTAGCACGTATAGAAGAATTGATGATTGGCATCAGAGATGTAAGTGACAACATCGCTCATGACTTAAGAACCCCGCTTGCCAGGTTAAGAACTCAACTTGAAAGCGCCCTAAAAAAACCGTTAACTGAGGAAGAAATAGATGGGTTATTAAAAGAAACAGATGAACTACTAGGTACCTTTAACGCACTTCTTAGAATTTCTCAGATTGAAAAAGGCAGTCAGAAATTTGAATTCAAGCAAACTTCATTAAAAACAATTCTCGCAGATGTTATTGAGCTCTATGATCCTTTAGCTGAAGAAAAAGCAATCATAATCAAGCACAAGCTCCGAGAACTTCCTACCATTCCGACTTACGGCCATCTCATTTTTCAAATGATAGCAAACATCATCGACAACGCATTAAAATATTCCCCCAAAGAAAGCACTGTCCTTATTGAATTAGCGGTAGATGATGACTATCAACTCATTCGTGTCACCGACCAAGGCATTGGTATAAAATCAGAAGAACACGATAAGGTTTTTGATCGTTTTTATCGATCTGATAAAAGTCGGCACACTGAGGGAAATGGCTTGGGATTAAGTTTGGTAAAAGCTGCCCTTGCCTTACACAAGGGTGAAATCACATTTAAAGACAACAATCCTGGTTTGGTTGTTGAAATCAGATTAAAAAGCTAAACAAATTCATATCCTAAGTTTAAATTTTTGTAACCTTTACTCAATCTAAGGGTAATCCAAATCTGCTTAAAATCGTCAGAGTAGAGAGGGTAATACGTTATGAAAATCGCGATCATAGGAACTGGTATTTCTGGCATGGGAGCCGCTTACCTCCTAAACCAAAATCACGACATAACCATCTATGAAAAAAATCACTATATTGGTGGTCACAGCCGCACTGTTGACGTCAAAACCAAAGAAGGTGACATCAGCGTAGATACTGGTTTTATTGTGTTCAACAAACGCAACTATCCTTATCTCGTATCGCTATTTGAAAAATTAAATGTCCCCACGACTGAAAGTGATATGTCATTTGGTGTGAGTATAAATGACGGCTGGTTAGAATATGGAACAGCCTCTTTAAAAGATTGTTTTGCTCAAAAGAGAAACCTTTTCAGACCAAACTATTTAAATATGCTGAGAGATATACTCAAATTTCACAAGCAAGCCTTACCCAATGAAACAACTTCACCAGATATCACTTTAGGCGAATGGGTAGAGCAGTTAAACTTAGGAAACTGGTTCCGAGATTACTTCCTACTCCCCATGGGAGGTGCAATTTGGAGCATGCCTGTTGAGCAAATGCTGAACTATCCAGCAAGCACATTTATTCGCTTTTTTTATAATCACGGCCTTCTAGGAATTAATGATGCCCCTCAATGGTACACCGTTAAAGGTGGGTCTAAAAATTACGTAAAAAGTGTCACTGAAAAATTTGCAGATAAAATTAAACTCAACTGTGGGGTTAAATCCGTCTCTCGCCATGAAACAGGCGTGGATATTACGGATACAAACAATGAAACCTCAACTTATGATCAGGTCGTCTTTGCCTGTCATAGTGACCAGGCGCTAAAGCTTCTCGGCCAACCCTCTCATCTGGAGAAGCAAATTTTAGGAGCTATTCGCTATCAAGAAAACCTCATGGTTCTTCATAGTGATGTAAGTTTCATGCCTAAAAGAAAAAGCGCTTGGTCAAGCTGGGTTTATCTCTCAAAGAAGAAGCAAGACAAAACAAATAGTATGAGTGTCAGCTATTGGATGAACAACCTCCAACCCCTAGGCACCGAAATGCCACTCATCGTCACACTCAATCCACCAGAAATGCCGAAGTCAATTTTGATCCACGATCAAACCATTTTAGAACACCCTGTTTTCGACAAAGAAGCAATTTTAGCTCAAGACCGAATTCACGAAATTCAAGGAACAGACCGGATCTGGTATTGTGGTGCCTGGCAAAAATACGGTTTTCATGAAGACGGCCTATCAAGTGCTGTGAAGATGGTCTCAAAAATGGAAGGCAAAGACATATGCCTTTAACCGTGCAATCAGAAAGTGAACAAGCCCCCCCTGTAGAAAACAGCGGCATCATTCATAACACGCCTTGCCTGCTCAACGGTCAGGTAATGCACAAGCGTTTCACCCCAAAAGAAAACTTCTTCACATACCCCATCTATTACCTAAGTTTACCCTTAGAAAAGTTGGACAAAATCAAAAAAGATAACCTCCTTAAAATAGATGAACCTGCCCTCACCAGCTTTTATAGAAAAGATCATGGCAATAGAACGGATAACGCTGATCTAAATGAATGGGCAAGAGACCAACTTGAAAAATTTCAACTACAAGGCAAAGTAAAAACCATCACCCTCATTTCAATGCCACGCATTATGGGATTTGTCTTTAATCCGGTTAGTTTCTGGCTCTGCCATGATGAACAAAATCAGCTACGAGCCATCATTTATGAAGTGAACAACACATTTGGTGAAACTCATTCTTACGTATGCGCCAAACATGATGGCACAATCATCAAAGAAGATGATTGGATCATCGCCCGTAAAGAGTTTCACGTCTCCCCCTTCTTGCCACGAGAAGGGCATTATCAGTTCAGAATAAATTCGGTGAATAAAAAAATCGGTCTATGGATCGACTATTACAACAAAGAGGGTGAGCGCACGCTCACAACTTCACTAAAAGGCACTTTAGAAGCTCTCACACAAGCATCAGTTAAAAAAGCCTTTTGGCGCACACCTCTTGTCACATTAAAAGCCATCTCGCTCATTCATTGGCAAGCATTAAAATTAAAAGCAAAAGGAATTCAGTTTTTTAGCCTACCAAAACAGAAAAAAGAGCAGGTCTCAAAAGGCTCCAATGTAATTAAATAATCGGATAAACCTTTTAAAAGTTACAAAAAAGTAACCCCAAAGAGATCATGCGGTAGGACATAAAATCACAAACTATAATCGGATTAGAATTACCGAGGGATACCATGTTTCAAAAAACCATAACATATCGCTTCTTTAAGGTACTTGAAAACATCAAGTACGGCTCAATTATCATCACCACGCCAGATGAAAAACGATATGAATTCTCAGGTCCCGAGAATGGCCCCTCAATCACATTAAACATTCACGATTGGCGAACGGTTCCCCTCTTTGCCACTAAAGCTGATATCGGCCTTGCAGAAAGTTATAGAGATGGTTGGTGGGACACTAACGATCTAGAAGCCTTACTTGAGTTTGGCTTAAAAAATGAAGGAGCTCTTTCAAGTTATTTAAACGGAAACACTCTTAGTCATTTTGTTTCTCGCATCATGTATTTATTTACAAAAAACACGGTGCGCGGCAGCAAAAAAAACATTCACGCTCATTATGATATTGGCAACGAATTCTACAAACTCTGGCT
>JAEPQF010000086.1:3543-14413 GCA_017640685.1 Hyphomicrobiales bacterium | reverse complement strand
CATCTAGTTTACCGCATCTCTTGCGGCGCCGAAACGCCTAGAATCGATAGTCCAGATTTTAGTATAGCACCAATTGCAGCAATCAGCGCAATCCTATTTATTGTAATTTCCCAGTCATCTTCTTGAATAATCCGTAAATGTGGCGCAACTTTGCCTCTGGCCCAAAAGCCATGCAATTCACTCGCCAATTCATAAAGATAAAAGGCAATTCGATGAGGCTCATGCGCACTTGCCGCACTGGCAATCACTCTTGGATATTGAGCTAAGCGACGCATTAAGCCTAATTCACCCTCATCTAATAAATTATTTAAAGACGCAGTTTTCAGTTTTTCAGAAGCAGGATCTATGCCAGGCATAACCTCCTGCGCTTGCCTGAAGATCGAATGCACCCGTGCATGCCCATATTGCACGTAAAACACAGGATTATCCTTGGATTGCTCAGTTACTTTTGCAAAATCAAAATCCAGCGGCGCATCATTCTTGCGCATCAGCATCATGAAACGTACCGGATCGACACCCACTTCATCGACAACGTCCCGTAATGTAACAAAAGTGCCAGCCCGTTTAGACATTTTAACTTCTGCACCATCACGCAAAAGCTTAACCAACTGACAAATCCGAACATCTAAATCCGCTTCTCCAGCAGAAATGGCTTTTAAAGCAGCTTTTAATCGCTTGATATATCCACCATGATCAGCCCCTAAAACATCAATCTGATGAGAAAAGCCACGATCATATTTATCTTTATGATACGCAATATCAGCTGCAAAATAGGTGTAGCTACCATCAGATTTTTCTAAAGCGCGGTCAACATCGTCACCAAAATCTGTGGCTCTAAATAAAGTTTGCTCTCTATCTTCCCAATCATCCGGTAATTTTCCCTTGGGAGGATCAAGCCGTCCACGATAAATATGCCCTTGTTCGCGCAAAAATTCAATCGCTGCTTTGATTTTCGCCCCATTATTTTCATGCAAAGTCTTTTCAGAAAAGAAAACATCATGATGAATGTTCAATGCGGCTAAATCTTCCCTGATAAGCCCCATCATTCCTTCAATGGCTTCTTGCTTAACAAGTGGCTGCCATTCATCTTCTTCCATCGATAAAAGCGCGTCGCCATAAATCTCTTTTAAGGTCTCTCCAAGAGGCACCAAATAATCCCCAGGATAAAGCCCTTCAGGGATCTCGCCAATATCTTCACCTAAAGCTTCCCGATAACGAAGCAAGGCAGAGCGTGCCAAAACATCCACCTGGGCACCTGCATCATTAATGTAATATTCCCGGCTCACATCAAAGCCTGCAAACTCCAACAATCTTGCTAATGCATCCCCAAAAACGGCGCCGCGGCAATGGCCAACATGCATTGGCCCAGTCGGGTTAGCAGAAACATATTCAATATTCAGCTTTTGCGAGACGCCATTTTCATCTTTCCCAAGATCACATTGACCATAAGTCTCCGGCGAATTCAAAATATCTCGAACAACCTGTGGCCAATAGCTATCTTCAAGGCGCAAATTAATAAACCCAGGCCCTGCAACATCAGCAGAGCTAACAATATCGATTTCAGCAAGTTTTGAGGAAATTTGCTCAGCAAGAGCTCGTGGGTTCATCTTAGCTGGTTTTGCCAAAACCATGGCCGCATTCGTTGATAAATCTCCATGAGCCGGATCGCGAGGAGGCTCAACATTCACTGCACTAAAGTTCACGTCTGCAGGCAAAACTTCTGTTTTTATAAGGTCACGAATGACTGTCTGTACATGATCTTTAAACAATACAAAGAGATCCATAACCCCTCCTTTGGGCCTACTCAAATGGGCTTACTCAAATGCGCAATTTCAAAAGCGCATACTCATATGGGCTCACACTATAATTAATGGCACTTATTAATATTCAGATTAAAAAGTACGGACAATATAAACTTAAAATACGAAGACGGCTGACAATCAGATCAAGTGAAAGCCGTTTTGGATATAAAACTTAAATAACAAGAAACAGGGTAACACTCCACCACTCTAAAACTTAAGCTTAATATTTTATCTGATTGAAAAGCATTAGGAAATATAAACTTCCTAAATCATTTCGAACTTATCTCAACTCAGGCGTTGTATCAAACAAACGTCTGTGTTCCTGAAGTGCATACCGATCCGTCATTCCGGCGACAAAATCACAAATATGAACGGCACGGTTTTGCAGATCATCGGTTTGCAACAAAGCTTGCCAATCAGAAGGCAATGATTCGCCCCTCGATGAATAGGCCTGAAATAAATCAATAACAATATCTTCAGCATGTCCCATCACCTGCATCACCCATTTATCGCGATAAACAGTAGCAAAAAGAAACTCTCTGAGCTCTTTTAGGGCTAAAAACAGTGAAGAAGAAAACTGTATATAACTTCGCTTTGCATTACGAACATCATCTCTATTACCCACATTAGAGGCAGAAATCAATTTCTCCGCTTCTTGGGTAATATCAGCCACCATTGCAGTGATCAAACGGCGATTGAGCTCATAAATCAAACGCCCCTTTTCCAAACTGTCATACTCTGCAGAAAAATCATCTTTGATTTCCTCCAGAATACGAGCCGTTAACGTCACAGACTTTAAATCCTCAAGCTCAATCAAACCGGCCCGCAAACCATCATCGATATCATGATTGCAATAGGCAATATCATCAGCAATCGCTGCAACTTGAGCTTCAAGGAGAGCAAATTGATCAAGCCTTAAATCACAAACTTGATTGATTTTCTGAATATAGTCATGAACCCCTTCATGAGCTGCCTCACCTTTAGCAAAGCTCCCAACTAAAGGGCCATTATGCTTGACAATCCCTTCTAAACATTCATAACTCAAATTCAACCCATCAAATTGCGGATATTTATGCTCAAGCAATGTCACATGTTTCAAACTCTGAGCATTATGATCAAACCCACCAAACTCAGCCATCACGCGGTTTAACGCCCGCTCCCCCGCATGCCCAAACGGAGAATGACCAAGGTCATGTGCCAAAGCAATGGCCTCGGTTAAATCCTCATCTAAATTGAGCATACGAGCAATTGAACGCGCAATTTGCGCCACTTCTAGCGTATGGGTCAGCCGAGTTCTGTAATGATCACCCTCATGATAAATAAAAACTTGCGTTTTATGAGTGAGACGACGAAACGCGGTGGAATGAATAATCCGATCCCGATCTCTTTGAAAAGGAGACCGCATCGGGCATTCTCCTTCATCAAAAAATCGCCCCTCACTAGGGGCCTGGTTTGCAGCATAAGGCGCATAATGAGCCTTATATTGCCAAGGGTCTAGGTAAGGGCTTAATTGTTCTTTGGACTTTGAATGGCAATCATCTATTGCTGACATGACTTATATTTCCCACTTCAGTTCAATCCCTTGACATTCAAAAGAACAGATCTATCTTGTATTAAAAGAGCATTTTATGACCCATTTATACATTTTTAGGCCACAAAAATCTTTAAAATGTGATAAACTAAAAAATGTTACACAAGCCTTAAATGCCTGTTATTTTAAGGCTCTTATTTTGAGATATGAGTGTCTGAGTTAAAAGTTTAAGTACTTTCATTATAAATCAACGCTTAAATCTCAAACCATGATTTAATTCAAACGGCAGAGAGCATCATGACAACCGATACAATTGAACAACCAGTCATCCTCACACAGAATGCTGCAAATCGTATCAATAAGATTATCAAAGATGAACCAACTGGCACAATGCTGCGTGTAAGTGTTGAAGGCGGTGGCTGCTCCGGCTTTTCTTATAAATTCGATCTTGTTCAAAACAAAAACAATGATGATCTAGTGCTCGAGCGTGACGGCGCAATTGTACTCATCGATGAGCTCTCTCTCAATTTTCTAGGTGGTTCAGAAATTGATTATGTAGATGCTCTTATTGGGGCTTCTTTTCAAATCAACAATCCCAACGCGACAGCAAGTTGCGGCTGCGGCACCAGCTTCTCCATTTAAGTAACGTTACAAAACAAAGTTCATGAAGGACTGCATAGAGAAACAAAAAAGGTAAAGTAAAGTGATGCAACCGACTTTACCAGAACGCCTCTCAATTGAGCTAACCAACTATTTAACCAAAAGCTGCTCCTTTTGCTATAATACCAGCACCAAAAAGACAACTACTTGAAGAGGTACCCCCCACTCAAACTCCGTCATCAAATGAAGGTTTAATCAAAAGAATCTTCAAACGCTTCTTTTAAAACAACAAATAAAAAAGGAAGCCTATAGCTTCCTTTCTAAAATCAAAATCCTTTAGTATCATTCACAATGCAACCGAAAAGTTGCAATCGCTGGTGCTCCCTTAGGAACGGTCACTCCAATTAAATCAATGAAACATTCATTATAATCGTTAAAAATCTTTCTAAAACTACTACTGGATTTAATATCGTAGCGCGTACCAGGTGAAAACAACCATTTTTCATTATTGAAAGCAATGCGAACCTGCTTGTACTCAAGCATGTTTTTTCTTGGGTTATCATTTAACAAAAAGGCCATCAGAACTTTGTTGTCCGTAATATCCAAAACCTCTCCATGCAGTATATCAAACAAACCTTCATCCACGCGATAAAGTACAGCTGTCGGTGAACTGGATTTCATTTTCGGTGCCTTTTCCTCAGCCCTTAAAGAAAATACGCCAATACAAAAAACAAAGATCACAAATGTCAAAAAAACGGAAAGTCTCTGAAACATAAAATCACTCCACATCAATTAGTAAGTGTAAAATTTTTTCACACTATTCACAGTGCACCCGGAACGTCGCTTTCGCAGGCACACCTTTGGGTGTAATCAAACCCGTATAATCTAGAAAACACGATGTGTACCCTTCCATATACTTCTTTGTCTCGTTATGTTTCAAAAAATTAATACGCTCACCAAGGTTAATTGTATCTGACCTTCCATTAATTGAGATTAGCAATCTCTTACTTTTATCATTATAAACTTCACGAAATGAAAGCAAAATTTTCTGTTCAGTCAAATCCATCGATTTGCCTTGATCTAATTGAAATACACCTGCAACAGCGCGGTGCAACAAAGCCTCTTTAACTTTGATAAGGTTCGCATCTCCGGCATTTTCCAGTTTTGCTTCTGGAACGACTTGCAATTTAGCCATCCCTTGCTTAGCAACTGATTGACTAATTCCTGAAATGGAAAAAGCAGCAACAACCAAAACGCTCAAAATTAAAAAACTTGTCTTTTTAAACATCCCTATTCCCTTTTCTAATACAATCTGACTAACGCGGTGCCCGAAGAACACCTTTATACCGATATTTCACCTGGTCACTTTGCTTGGCTGCTTGAATATCAACCCCGAACAAAGGAGCGCCTCGCCAATTAAATTGGCATAAATCTTTTACAGAACAAACAACGCTTCTCTCACCATTCACTGAATAAACAATCGCTTTTTTCCGAATTATTTTAATAAGCGCTTTATTCTTTTTATCCGGTGAACAAATAACCTGCCCAGGAATAATCGGCACAACTCCTCTTATCGAAGCCCCTACAGGAGTGCAGCCATTCTTCTTTTTAACTCGCTTCACTTTGGGAATTGGCTTTATAATCGCAGCCTGCCTCTGTTTATCACTCTGTCTATTTGTTTTAACTGTTTTTTTCTTCTTTTTCTCAGTACCAATTTTTCCAGGCGTAAAATAAAAATCTCCTCGAAGAGACGTGCTCTCCCACGGGATCTGCGCTTTGCCAGACTGTTTGGTCCACTCCCAAACCAAATTCCGTGCTCCCTTAAAGGTTTGCTCAATAGCAAGTCCAGGTTTTTTAATCATTTGAGAAAGCGCCAATGTATAAGGACTATTAATCCCATCCCCATCAGCTGCCACATCCCCAGGTGCCGTTGCAAAAGCAATTAAAGTCCCACTTGGCGCATCAACCGTAGCAAGCCCCCGATTAACAGAGCGCCACCCCCGTGCAAAAGGGTTATTCCGGCACGCATCTAAAATCACAACATTCAACCGCCCCTCAGACCCACTGACAGAATTCAAAGTGCGAAGAAATTCACTCAACGCCACACCATGTAAAGAAAGTTCGTCTTTCCGCGCAGGAGACGCATCAATCGGAAGGAGATAATTCTGCCCATCAACTTGAATGCCATGGCCCGCGTAATAAAAAACCCCAATCGTATTAGGATTGGTCAAACGACGGCTATAATCAAGCATCGCTTGGCGCATTTGAAAACGGTTTGCATCAACAACTCTCGTCACATCAAACCCAGCGCCTCTTAAAGCCTTAGTCATCAAGTCAGCATCGTTCACTGGGTTATCAAGCTTAGATCCACTTTGATAATCCCCATTGCCCATGACCAGTGCAATTCTAGTCTCAGCAAAAACACTGGAAGTAGAAAACAAAAAGAAAAATATGAAACTAATAAAGATGCGAAAAATAGCCATTGATCAACTCAGCCCGATGAAACCAATCAAAAAAATTAAACAGCGATAAATTAATATCTGCACTATAAACTCTAAATTATAGCAAGAATAAGAAAGAACAAAAATGCCTCTTTAATATCCTCGATTTCCAACCCGCCTATGAGTGAATACTCCTTGAGGTACGCCAACAAACCAATCATTATTCCGCCAATAAGATGAGTTCATCTCAATCTCTAAATTACGAAACCCATTAACCCGCCGCGTCGTTTTGGCCGTTTTTGCATAATCAATCACTTGATTGAGAAAAAACTCTCGTTTCATCATAATGGATTGATTGGTCCAATTTAAAAAACGTGTATCAATTTTATAAATCGGCCCCAATTCAGAAGCTTCATTCGTCATCAAAACTTGTGTCGGGAATTTATCATGCGGGTGCTCTTCAACATAAGGGGCAATACCAGCTAAGCCCCACGCTTTACGAGGTCGAACCAAACGTCTTAAAAATGAGGAAACCGAATTTCCATGCATGCGCTTATATTTGTCAACTGTATTAAAAAGTTCACCAGGCTCTCGGAGGCTTCTTAAGCGAACAACTTGCACATCATTTTTGGAGAGCAAACGAAGAGACGCCTCTATTTGTTTCTTGGCTTCTGCAAAGCTTTCAATCAACGGACAATCATTCTCGACCAAAATAATATAATCCGTTTGCATCGCTTGGCCCAGCGCTTCAAAACCACCCAAAATCCCTAAATTCTCATCAGCACCAGAAGATGACACACCAAATTGAGCTGCCAATGCATGATCTTCAGGAGATTGCTCAGCAAAAAAGACATGTGTTTGATCAAAGAGAGAGAGAAAATTTTGATCCCTATAGCTTTTTAAAGCATTTTCAAGGGACAAACGGTCCTTCCAGCTTAAGATTCCCAATCCTAAACTGCCCCCCTTTCCTTGAATGGCGCCCAAACCAGTTCGGCCCAAACTTTCCATTAATATCCCCTCAATAGTCCCGTGCTTTTTAAACAACCTATCGTGACACGAAAAGATGTCAATCCACTAACAGCAAATTCAATCCCAATATTGACAGCCCCCCTAGCACTCTCTACCAAATAGATAGACCAATTTTCAGTGAGAGAAAAAGATAAAAACAACGATCACGAAGAAGGAGCATTGCCCATTTCGGGCAATGAGACATGACGAAGCGTGAGCGCAGTCCGGTGCTTAGCACCGCTCAGTGGGGTGCCTTTTTGCGGATGCCTAGTGGGCATCTGAAGCACAGAAAAGCCAACCTGAAGCGCAACTAACCAGCGCGGTTGCTTCGTGTCGGTTGTTTGTGGGCAACCTGAAGGCACACTAAAAAACCAACCTAAAGCGCAAATAAGAAAGACGACTTATGAAAATAGCAACCTGGAACATCAACGGCATCAAAGCCAGATTACCTAATCTTGAAAAATGGTTGCAAGAAGCCAACCCAGACGTCGCTTGCCTGCAAGAAATCAAATCAATTTCAGAAAATTTCCCTGTCGAAGTCTTCGAAGCCATGGGATATAACGTGGCAGTTCACGGGCAAAAAAGCTTCAATGGCGTTGCCATTCTCTCAAAACGTCCCTTTGACGAAGTTGTAAAAGGCCTTCCAGGCAATGAAGAAGATGAACAAGCCAGATATTTAGAAGCTGTTATTTCAACAGATACCGGCGCCATTCGCGTAGCCTCTATTTACTTGCCTAATGGCAACCCTGTAGATACCCCGAAATATCCATATAAACTAGACTGGATGGAACATCTCAAAAATCATGCGGAAACTTTATTGAAATATGAAGAACCGCTTGTTTTAGCAGGCGATTATAACATCATCCCAACCGAAAAAGATGTTTATGACGCTTCAAAATGGTTAGATGATGCGCTCTATCTTCCTCAATCAAGAGCAGCTTACCATGCCATTCTTAATCTAGGTCTCACCAGCGCATTTGAAGCCACAATTAATCGGGCTCATAAATATACATTCTGGGATTACCAAGCCGGCGCGTGGAATAAAGATAATGGCATCCGCATTGATCATCTGCTCTTGTCACCACAAGCGACAGACAAACTCAATCATTGTGAAATAGACCGATACACAAGAGGCTGGGAAAAACCATCAGACCATGTCCCCATTTGGATTGAGCTAGATGTTTAAAAAATACCCCACTAATTTTTAAATTAGTGGGGTATTCAAAAGCATTAAAACCATCTAAATAAACTTACCGCCCAGCGGCACCGCCATAATCATACATCTGGAAACCAAAACCCATAGATGGTCCACCATCCATAGAACTCTCTGGCCCACTTACCATTGCTTCAGGCATTTGGTTTTTCTGGCGTTTTGTTTCTAATTGATCTTGATCCAAATCTTTGGGTGGTTCAGCCAAAATAATCCCATCAAGAATATCGTTTTCAGTCTCACGCATGGGCACTTCACGCCAAAGAACGTTATATTTCGTACGCAATCGCCCAATATAGAACTCTGCCCGATTATGTACATCTTCCGTCGTGTCATAGCGAACGGCACGATACAAACGCTCAACTTGATTTTTCACTGAACCTGTTGCATTACGCCGTGCAAATTCAATCCAGGCAAGGGCCAAGCTTTTCTTCCTTGAAACCAAATCACCCTGCCAATATAACGCCCCAAGATATGCCTGTGCTTTCGGGTTATTTTTCATGGCTGCACGTGTCAACCAGCGTTGGCCAAGTTTCACATTACGCATTTTCCCGCTTTCAATTAAAAAACGGCCCAACTGGTATTGTCCTTCAATGTCACCAAAATGCGCGGCCTTTTCAAAAAGCACCCGCGCCATAAGCGGATCAGCTTTTATATCTAATTCAGTAACACCATCTTCCATGTAGCGTGCTAGTTGAACAAAGGCATGGGCAATGTACGGCGCTTTTCGAGCTAAATAGAGCCCACCACCATTAGAAAATTCAGTTGTGATCTGACGGTAATATTCATAAGCCTTGCGATGATCAATCACACCGCCTTTACCAGTACGATAAATATGAGCAAGCAAGTAACGCGCTAAGAAGGAATTCTGCTCAGCAGCGAGCTCCAAACCAGCAATCGCCTTTTTAATGCGCTGTGCTCGATAATCTCTCAAAGCCTGCCGTAACGGGCTAGACAATTTGGCTTTTGGTCCATTCTTCTTCAAAAGAGGAGCTGGTTTCACCAAATGCGGTTTATCAATATCTTGAGGCAAAGGTTCAATAATAATGGTTTTCTCTTCGATTAAAGTCGTTCCATCATCACGAATAATTTCATTTTGATAAAACTCACGATGCTCGGAAACACCGCGCTCTTCGGCCAAAACGATTGGCGAAAACCCAACACAAATAAAAGAAACAACCAGTAACTGAAATAAAGACAAAACTCTCCTAGGCACCCTGAAAGAGCAAGCAGCTGTAAGCTGCCCCCTCTCAAACTTTAAGAGCATCAAGTCAACCAGTTGTTTCACTTTAAGTGTCATCAACTTATATGTCTGCGTAACAAACAACTTCTGCTTTACCTCCAGGATGCGTCACCGCACCTTTACGCGCAGGCCCCACCTGCTGAGCAAATTTCCACAATGTCCCAGACTGATAATCAGTCGTACGTGGCTGCCATTTTTCACGGCGCGCCTTTAGTTCTTCATCAGAAAGATCAACATCTAATGTACCATCTACTGCATCAATGGTGATCATATCTCCATTTTCTAAAAGTCCAATCGGGCCAGCTTCAGCCGCTTCTGGTCCCACATGGCCAATACAAAAACCACGAGTACCACCGGAAAAACGTCCATCTGTGATCAAGGCAACTTTCTCGCCCATTCCCTGGCCATAAAGCGCCGCCGTTGTTGAAAGCATCTCGCGCATGCCAGGTCCACCTTTCGGCCCTTCATATCGAATGACAATCACATCACCTTCTTCATATTCTTTTTTAGAAACCGCTTCAAAAGCTTCTTCTTCACTATCAAAACAACGGGCAGGACCAGTAAACTTAAGCATATCCATGCCCGCCACTTTCACGATCGCACCATCCGGCGCCAAGTTCCCTTTTAGTCCAACAACACCGCCAGTAGGTGTAATCGGGTTCGAAACTGGGTACATAACCTTTTGGCTCTCATCAAACGTGACACCCTCAAGGTTCTCTTCAATAGTTTTGCCCGTCACAGTAATACAATCACCATGAATAAAGCCACCATCAAACAGAGTTCTCATCAACATAGGAACGCCGCCCGCATCATACATATCTTTCGCCACATATTTTCCACCTGGCTTTAGATCAGCAATATAAGGCGTTTTTTTGAAAATTTCGGCAACATCAAATAAATCAAAATCAATGCCCGCTTCATGAGCAATCGCTGGCAAGTGCAACGCCCCATTAGTAGAGCCACCAGTGGCCGCTACAACAGTTGCAGCATTCTCAAGAGATTTTCTTGTCACGATATCTCTTGGACGAATTTGTT
>JAEPQF010000086.1:0-3533 GCA_017640685.1 Hyphomicrobiales bacterium | reverse complement strand
CATCACTTGCCGGCCAGAAGCCTCAGCATATTGATCACGGCTTTCATAAGGCGCCGGCGCGCCAGAAGAACTAGGAAGCGCAAGCCCCATGGCCTCAGAAACGCAAGCCATCGTATTCGCTGTAAATTGGCCACCACAAGACCCAGCACTCGGACAAGCCACACATTCAAGATCATGTAGATCTTCTGCGCTCATTTTCCCTGAAGAATGTTGACCAACACCTTCAAAAACATCAACCACCGTCACGTCTTTGCCCTTGAAACGACCAGGCAAAATAGAACCACCATACATAAAGACACTCGGCACATTGAGGCGAACCATAGCCATCATCATGCCTGGCAAAGATTTATCGCAACCAGCTAATCCAACCAAAGCATCATAACAATGGCCCCGCATAGTCAGTTCAATAGAGTCGGCAATTACTTCTCTTGAGACCAAAGAAGACTTCATCCCCTGATGACCCATGGCAATGCCATCCGTCACAGTGATGGTGCAAAATTCGCGCGGCGTCCCTTTAGCTTCATGCACACCAGCTTTTGCAGCTTGCGCTTGCCGCATAAGAGAAATATTACAAGGCGCAGCTTCATTCCAGCAAGAAGCAACACCAACAAATGGACGATGAATTTCTTCTTCTGTTAACCCCATAGCATAATAATATGACCGATGCGGCGCCCGATCAGGGCCTTCTGTCACATGACGACTGGGTAGTTTATTTTTATCAAATGGTTTCGCGTCCATAAATCTCTCAAATTCTTCTTTGTAGTGGTGTTTAAGTTCTTATAATTAGGTGTTCTGAAGCATCAAAAGCTAAATTCATAGTCCATAAAGCCCGCTCAATCAAAGACCCTTAAAGTCCAATCCATAAGCACGCTTTTGAAACAACTAACTATGCGCTAAAAAGCTATCAAAAATCCAGCTCTGTAAGGGAATTAATCCCCAATAACAAATCCTGAACTTTTCTTCCACTACAGATAGAAAATATGGAACCTCATTGTGGCACAAACGCGGCAATTAACGCACACAACGTGACAAATTAGCCACAAAATTAAAATCCAAATGCTAAAAGCCTGACATAAAAAAACTATAAAAAAAACGATAAGTATAGATACAAAATGAACTTTTAAGGCCCTTAAAGCGACATATACACAGGCCAGAAACGAAGTAAAAACGACAAAATTTTAAATAACAAAAGGTCATGATTGCAAATTATGCAGTTCAACTCTTTGTTATTTTAACTTATATTTCGCCATCTGGGCAAAATGAGCCATTCAACGGGAGAATATCAAATGAATGAACAAACAAGCAGCCATTTAGGCCAACCGCTTGATATAGATTGGGCAGGGAAAGGCACAAATTATATCGGTCTTGGCTTTAAAGTCTTTTTTCTTAAAGTCATCACGCTATTCATTTACCATTTTTGGGGGAAAACGGAAGTTCGTAAAAAATTATGGAACCATGTCCGTTTAAACAACGAACCTTTAGAATATACCGGCACTGGTATGGAGCTATTTTTAGGCTTTTTAATCACTATGCTGGTTGTGTTCGTTCCTGCAATCTTAGCTATCATGGGACTAGCTTTCGCTTTTGGCCCAGAAAGCACAGAATACATCATAGGCGTGATGTGCCTCTATATTGTATTTCTTTATCTCATTGGTGTTGCCATCTATAGCGCTCACAAATATCGTCTTTCTCGCACTCAATGGCGCGGCATTCGCGGTTCACTTAATGGCTCTAAATGGAAATACGGCTGGACAATGTTCTGGACAACTATTCTTGTGATTTTCTCACTTGGCTTAGCTGCTCCATGGCAAAGCATCAAATTGCAAAAAATTCTAACAGACGAAACACACTTTGGTGAAACCCCGATGAGCTTTCATGGTAAAACAAGTGATATCTTCAAATATTACATCGTTCCATGGGTAGCATTTCTAGCTGGACTTGGCGTTCTTTACTTGCTTATTGAACCTCTATTCACTCAGCTAATGGCGCTGCAATTAAGCGGTGCTCCAGTTGACCCAACAAAATTACTCATCATTCAATTTAAAATGCTTGGTTACTACATCGGCTTTATCCTTGTGATGTCTGTTATCTATGCCTGGTATCAATCCAAGTTTTACAATTACGTTGCAGAGAAAACTCAATTCTCTAACGGCGCATTTGAGTTAAAAACAACAGGTCCTGGCATCATGTGGCTTGTGATCAGCAACTTCTTTATCGTTGCCCTTTCACTTGGCATTTTAGCCCCTGTCGCAACTGCACGTTTTTTTGGTTACATAGTTGGCAATCTTTCCTTTAACGGCAATGTTGATTTAGCCGCCATCGAGCAAAGCCAACAACCATTAAGCAAAACCGGCGAAGGCCTAGCCGAAGGCTTCGATGTAAGCACTTTCTAAACATAAATTAATATGACAAAAATTATGGCCTGGATTAAAACTAATCCAGGCCATTACTATATTTATAAAGAACACCTAGCTGTCCTGAATAGCTAAAGCATCGACCAAATAGAAAACAGCTACATGAAGAAGGAGTACTGCCCTTCCCTTAAGGGCAGTAGGACATGGCGTAACGCCAGTGAAGCCCGGCGCGTTGCGCCGCCCCTCGGAGGCTCAAACGCGATAGCGTTTGAAATAGCCGTGAGAGAAAACAAAGTGCGGATGCTGTGTAGGCATCTAAAGCACAACAAAGCCAGAGATAACAAAGGAGCACTCATAATGAGCATTCGGCAAAAATGGAATGGTCGCTGGAATGATGGCAAAACAGCCAATTCTCATGAAGTCGAAATAGTGCTTCAAGAAGACAGCCTAAGGTTCGATCTAAAAAATCCAGCGTCTTCTTCCCAAACAATGCCCGAATTTTGGCGATATGATCAAATTCACAGCCCAACGCCTGTAAAACCAAGCTCAGATCATGTCCTTCTCACTTATGAAAAAAAAGAAGGTCAAAGACTTTTTGTAGAACATCCCGATTTTGCCAAACGCATTCTAGATTTCGCACCAAACATCACATCTGGTAAACACACGTGGGGCCTATTAAAGTGGCCTCTTGGCATAGCGGTCACCATGATCATCTTCTGGGCACTTACCTACTTCAATGTGATTAGCCCCGCACACTATATCGCAAACATGCTACCAGATAATACAAGAGTATCTCTTGGTCAGGGTGTTATAAAAACCATTCAAAGAAAAAACAAAGTTTGTACCTCGCCTGAAGGCTCAAAAGCATTTGCAAAACTCATTGAAAGAGTAAACCAAGGTCTTGGTCAAAAGCAAAATTTCAATATAAAAATTGTTGACCTGAGTTATGAAAACGCCTTTGCAGCACCTGGTGATCACATCGTCATGTCAGGAAAATTAATTCGCAATGCAAATTCAGCTGATGAAGTCGCTGGCGTTCTTGCACATGAAATGGGTCATGCTGTAAAATTACATCCAGAAACAAACATAGTTAGAGCTCTCGGCATCATGGCAGCGTTACAATTATTCACAGCTGGAGAAAGCGGTGCTTTTGGGGAGCTTGCCTTTTTCCTCGTTCAA
>JAEPQF010000085.1:268-14476 GCA_017640685.1 Hyphomicrobiales bacterium | reverse complement strand
AACAAATTGGGCTAGGTAATAAGCAATTTGAGCGTCTGTTGGTTGATAAACCTTAATCGCGGGTCCAACAGCCCGTACATGGCCTTCTTTATTCACCTCGACGACATACGGAATCACTTTACTTTGACCAGCCTGCCAAATCAGACCAGCAAGCATAGCAAAGGATAGAAAAACCAAAGCAAAAGCGATTAATCGCCAGTTCTTAGCTTGTACGCGCGCGGACCCAATGCGTTCATCCCAAAGCTGAGCCGCTTTTTGATAAGGGGTCACCGGCTCTGGGGTATCCCCATAGCGCACGGTTGGTCGTTTAAAATCTGTCATGATGGATTCTTCCTTACTTTCCCTATCTACTTGTTGTCATCACCAAGATTTGGCCCCTCACCACTGCTTGGTTGGTCGCCATCCCGCAACGTATGAGACATAACCATAGTGGCTTCTCGCATATGCTGATTGCGCCGTAATTGCGTCGCCCAGTCAGGTTGTTTGTTTGGATCTTGGTTGATATTTTGCTCAGAAAGCCCTTCGGGCACACTGCCTCCACGAGCCGCATGCTGTCCGTATTGTTGTCCAGCCTCATAGGCCTGACTAATTGAAGTAGTTGCCTTTTGCCCCGCCTGTTGCATCGGTTGCGTAACTGCTGCCCGCATCACACCACCTATACCTTCTTCCTGATAAGCTCCCCTTGCGGCACCGACCATAGAAGACGCTGCCTCAACTGATCCACCGGCAACTTGGCCAGTCAGTCTAACAGCCCCGCCGACAGCCAAGCCTCCAGCAACGCCACTTGCAGCGAGGCCCGCAACTGTACCAGCAGCGCTGCCCGCGCCCAATTGCGGGGCACCTGATATCAATCCGGCGGCAATAGACGGAATAAATATCGACAGACCAAACACGGCGATAGCCGCCAACGTTATACTGGCTGCTTGCTCTAATGAAATATCGTCGGTGGTAATGGTCAGCTCCCCAAAAATACCGCTGCCAATCCCTACCACGACAGCTAGGACCATCAATTTGATGCCAGCTGTGATCACACCCCCCAAAACTCGTTCCGCCAAAAAGGCAGTTTTGCCAAACAAAGCAAACGGCACCAAAACAAAACCGACTAGTGTGGTCAATTTAAATTCTATAATGGTAATAAACAGCTGGACAGAGAGGATAAAGAAGGCCAATAAGACAATCAGCCATGCCAATAACAACACAACAATGGTGACAAAGTTGGAAAAGAAACTGGTAAAGCCCACTAACTCACCGGCTTCTTCTAACAATGGTCTGGCGGCTTCAAACCCATTGGCCGCAACAAAACCAGGACGTAACAACTGATCCGCCCCAAAGTTGGCATTACTGGCCCTGAGCCCAAGTCCGGCAAAGGACTGAAACACAATATCGGCAAGCCCACTAAAGTTATTCAATAACAACGCAAAAAAGCCCACATACAGCACTTTGCGGATGAGCTGGGCAGGTACATTGGCTTCCTCCATCAATGCCCAAAACAAACCTGCAAGTATAATATCGATGGTTACTAAAATACTGGTCAAAAAGGCAATGTCTGGACCAAGTAACCCAAAACCAGAGTCGATATAGGTTGAGAAGGTTTCTGTGAACCGATCTATGATGTTTAAATCATCCATAAGACAGACCTTATCTGTTCGCAGCTCTTTGATTTAAAGGCACGAGTAATTAGTTTCAAAAGAAGTGTTAAAGAATATGCTGTGCTTTATTGCCTTGAATAAGCAGCCCCATCACCAAGGAAGCTTTTAAATCTGAGCCGGGCTTCTTCTTGTTCTGAAACGCCTCTTGCTTTATTGAGACTTTCCGCTCGATATTGAGCCGCTATCAAACTTTGCAATTGCATAGCTTGCTTGACTTTCAGGCTGGTAAGTTCATTGCCCACTTGTTGCACCTCAAGGGCACCACGGGCGTTTTGAGATTTTGTCATTAGATCTTTGAGCTGTAATAAATCACTCTCAACATTTTCTGAGACTTGGGCCTGCAGATTAAGCGCCCGGCCAAACGAAGCACGTGTTAGCTCCCATCGCTGTTTGGCCTGGTGTAAACGTTCATTACCGTTAAAGGATTGCTGATAATCTTTTGGGAACAAACGTTGGTAAGTTTGTTCTGTTTCAGTAACGCGTAGTGCAAGACCACGTGCTTGATTCATCAACCTTTGTATTTTAGTCAGATTAGATTGCACATCCTGTGCTATCGACCCATCGAGTTTTAAAAGGTTCTGATCCATGTTTGCCAGCATATTGGCTTCATTGGTCAATTGACGCACTTGGTTTTGAATATTTTGCAATTCACGTGCGGCGGTCAAAAGGTTTTGTTGATAGTTCCAAGGATCATACACCACATCCAGGGCTTGAGATGGTAATACAGAATTTATGAGAAGAGTACCGCTGAACAAGATAACACTGAAAGAGGTTTTCAGACGGTTGATGAAGGTTGGTTGGTGATCCATGACAAAACTCCTAACTATGGTTGTGAATATTTCTCTCTTTTTGTAAAAACATGCCATCCGTTAAGGCTCAAAACTGATATCCTTTACCCACTCAAATCCCTTAGCGCTCAGAAATGCTTTTACAAAGTCTTGCCCCTCTAAAGTTTGTAACTGATCCATTAATTTGTGATCATCAGAACGCGATGCCCCGCAAAGCGCTAATGAAAGAGGCCCCAATCCCAGTTCAAACAACCGATTGCCACGGGTGCTTTGCAAATAATAATCACGTTTTGGCAAAGCGGTTGCGATTAACTCAACCTGACGATCATTCAGTCCAAAACGTTCATAAATATCATGGATTTGCGGCTCCAGCGCCCGTTCATTGGGGAGAAACAAGCGTGTTGGACAACTCTCAATCAAAGCGGGCGCAATAGCACTTTGAGCGATATCGGCCAAAGATTGGGTAGCAAACACCACAGCCACATTCTTTTTGCGCAAGGTTTTCAACCAATCTCTGATTTTGGACGCGAATAAGGGGTGATCTAGAAACACCCAGGCTTCATCTAAAATCAGCAACGTTGGTCGTCCATCAAACCGGCTTTCCAATTTATGAAATAAGTAAGTTAAAACGGGGAGCACCAGTTTTTCGTGAGACAAAAGCTCTTCCATCTCAAAATGGACGACATCTGAAAGACTGAGATCGTCATTATCCCCATCCAGCAAACACCCATAGGCCCCATCCAAAGTAAAGGGCTCTAAAGCCTGCCTGAGTTCATTCGATTGCAATAACAACGACAGGCCCGTTAAAGTGCGCTCATTCTTGGGCACTTTGGCAAGGCTTTGCAAAGCTGACCAAACCGTTTGCTTGACATCAGGGGTGATTGTCACCCCTTCATTGGCAAGCAGCCCTAAGAGCCAATCAAGGGCAAAAGCACTATCACCTGGTTGATCAATGGCACTTAAAGGTTGAAAAGCCTTCCCTTTATCAAGGGTAAGATCAAATGAATGTCCCCCCATAGCTAAAATGGCCGCCCGTGCTGAACGGCCCTTATCAAACACAAACACTTGAGCCTCTTGATATCTCCTAAACTGTAAAGCCAGGAAGGAAAGCAAAACAGACTTGCCAGCCCCTGTTGGACCAAGCACAAGACTATGTCCCACATCACCTACATGCAATGACAGGCGAAATGGCGTGGAACCCCTGGTCTTGGCCATCAGCAACGGCGGTGCTTTGAAATGTTCAACTTGTTTTGGCCCTGCCCAAATCGCAGATACCGGCATCATATGTGCTAGATTGAGAGTATGAACAACAGGCTGACGAATATTGGCATAAGCATTGCCCGGCAAACTGCCCAGCCAAGCTTCAACCGCATTTAACCCTTCTTGAATGGTCACAAAGCCGCGCCCATTGATCACCCGCTCAATCGCGCGTAATTTCTCACCTGCCAATGTACTATCAGGATCAGACACGGTCACCGTTGTGGTGACATAGCCAAAAGAAACATTATCACTACCAAGCTCTTGCAACGCCGCATCAGCATCAACCGCTTTATTATCAGCATCATTATCAAGCAAACTGCTTTGCTGATTAAACATCACTTCTCGTAAAATAGCCGCCACCGATTTGCGCTTAGCAAACCATTGTCGCCGCATCCGGCTTAATATTTTTTCTGCCTCAGATTTATCAAGCGCAATCCAACGTGTCATCCATCGATAGGACAATCCTAAATTGTTTAAATCATCCAAGATCCCAGGTGTTGTTGTGTTGGGAAACCCAAGAATGCTCAATGATCGCAAATGTGCCGTGCCCAATTGCGGAGAAACACCGCCAATTAAAGGCATATCAGGTAAAACCGCATCTAAATATATCGGTATATCAGGGACAGCTACTGGATGACGTTTGGTTGAGATGGTCCGGTGCAAATAGCTGAGTGTGTCTTGATCATTGAGAGGCTGCAGCTCGGGTAACAAAGCACCCAACAAATCAAATGCTCGGTTGGTTTGAGTGATAAACCGCTCTATCTGGTCACGAGGTTGAGAGGCGTCTTGTTTACTTTCATCAGACGGCTCAAATAGCAAGTTTTCCGCTGTTTGGGAGCGATCAGAGGGCGGTAAATAAAGACAGGTTAAAGTGTATTGACTTTCGAAATGCTGCTCTGAAGAAAACTGTACTTTATTTGCACTTTTTAAAAACTGGGCTTTGCGTTCTTCATCCACCAACCAAGAGGCCATATCAGGAAAGCGACACTCTGGATAGGTCATGGACGGGTGCCGATCAGCTTCAAAAAACAACGCCCATCCTGAACCAAAGCGGCGTAAGATATTATTCAACCGAGCAGTCATCGCCACCAACTCAGCGCCTGTTGCACTATCAAGATCAGGACCACGATAGCGTGCCGAACGTTGCAAACTACCATCTTTATTCAAAATGACACCAGGGGCAACAAGTGCCGCCCATGGTAAATAATCCGCCAAAAGCTTAGGTTTTTTGCGATATTCTGTTAGATTTAACAACTGAGCTCTCCTTTATGACGTACATGACGGCTTAACACATCCATAAAAGCAGGATCTTTACGTGCCAGCATCACCGCAAGCGCATGGCCAACCACCCACAACACAAGGCCTGCAATCCATAACCTTAAACCCAGCCCCACAGCGGCAGCGATGGTTCCATTAACAATGGCAACTGTGCGCGGAGCTCCACCTAATAAAATTGGTTCAGTTAATGAGCGATGCAAAGTCACTGCAAACCCGGGCAACAATCGATTGGGAAATTGGCTCATACGATCTCTCCTCACCCAATCACCGCACCACCGCCAAAGGAAAAGAAGGCGAGGAAAAACGACGTGGCAGCAAAAGCAATAGAAAGCCCAAACACAATTTGCACCAACCGCCGAAACCCACCTGACGTATCCCCAAAAGCAAGCGATAAACCTGTGATCGTAATAATGATAACTGCCACAATGCGGGCCACAGGGCCTTCAATGGATTCCAAGATTTGTGTCAATGGCTGCTCCCAAGGCATACCTGAACCTGCAGCTAATGCGGTTGTTGTTAAAATGATCGACATCAGCGAAAAAAACAGCACCAAATTAAAAATCCGAATGGATAAATACATACAAAGATCCTTTTATTCATTTGTTTCTGAGTGTATTTCTTCAAAGGCGTAGTCACCATCAGCAGTCAGGTCTCCCAATTGCCCAATAGTTTCCACACGGCGTGACAGTCCCCGCCCTTGGATAAACACACAAAGGTCAATGGCGTCTGCAATAAGATAACGCGGTACTGAAACCACAGCTTCTTGAATGAGTTGTTCAAGGCGGTAAAGCCCAGCTTTGGCAGAATTAGCGTGTAAGGTAGTAATGCCGCCTGGATGACCTGTGTTCCAAGCCTTCAGCATATCCAACGCTTCTGCTCCTCTAACTTCACCAACAATGATCCGGTCCGGTCGCAAGCGCAAAGTTGAACGAACCAAGTCTCTTAAACTTGCAATTCCTGGTTTTGTACGAAGAGACACACAATCTTGTGATTGGCATTGAAGTTCACGGGTATCTTCCAATAAAACAACCCGTTCCTCTAAAGAAGACAATTCATTCAACAAGGCATTGACAAGTGTCGTTTTGCCAGACCCTGTACCACCGACAACTAATATATTGGATCGTTTTATTACCGCTTTTTTTAAAGCATCCGCCTGGGATTGATTAAGAATATCGTCCCTCACATAATCTTTCAAGCTATAGACCTGCATCGCTGGTTTACGAATGGCAAAACAGGGAGCTGGACTGAGAGGTGGCAAGATCCCTTCAAACCGTTCACCCGTTTCCGGTAGTTCTCCACTAATGATTGGTGCATTTTGATGAATCTCTTGTCTCATATGACTAGCGACAAGACGGATAATGCGCTCTGTTTCAGAAGCAGAGATCACATGCCCTGTGTCGGAGCGACCTGAGCCATGATGATCAAGCCAAAGCCTTCCATCTGGATTAACCAAAACATCAACAACTCGCGGATCCTGCAGACCAAGCCGGATGTGATCACCAAAGGCTGTTAACAACATCATCGAGCGTCGTTTATGCGTTTGAGGAGTTAAACTCTTTGTCACTCAACATCCCCTTCTTTTGTTTCACTCGAAATAGGATGCCCGGATGGAGCAGAACTCTCCTCGGTGTAAGGGGAACACCTGCGGGGTTTGAGAGTTTTATCCATCCGGGCGGGAGCGCCCCCAAGGGAGGAATGGGAGCCAAACTGGTCAGAACTAGCTTCTTGTCCAAACAAATCAGGATTGTTGAGGGTGATGTTATCTAAGACTTCTCCCACTAAATTTTGCGAACTACCAAGGCGTTTTCCCACTTGCGCAATAAAAAACTCAAATCTCTTGTGTCCTAAAGCGTTCGAACTGTCTTGGTTATCAGCAGTCAATGGCGGTGTGATCGTTAAATAGGTACGCACAAACAACGCCAAAGTTTCAACAACAATGGTCATATCGCGGTCAAGCTTGCTGATCTGCGCACTCATATGATCCAACCGGCGTACCATAGCCGCATCTAATTTGTTATCACCTTGCGGATCTAGATAGAGCCGCAATGCCGCTTCAATAATCGCCGATTGATTAGAGCCAGGCCTTTGGCTCATTGCTTTGAGCAACTGAGCTATGTGATCGGATACATAAGCAGAAATCCGAGGTTTCATATGAGATCTCCTAAAAAGCTGGAATTAAATCATCATCATCACGGGTCATGGCATGGGCCCGCCTGATCTGTGAGGAAGAGGTTTCAGCAAGGGCGTGTTCCTCACCATCAGCAAACTCATCATCAAGAAAACTAAGTTCCAATTGAGCTTGTTCACTTATGTTTTTTGAAGGGGTGATCTTTTTCCCAGGTACACGTTTTAAGTCAGTTGTTTCTGATTGCTCATCTGCGTTTTCAAAAGGGCTCTTTAAAAATGATTGAGTGGGCTTTGCCTTGATGATAAGCCCCTGCCAGTCATTTTGATGAGCAGATAAAGACCAACCTTTGGGTTTGTCGCTCAGCAACGGTGCTTGCAAACATCTCTTTAGAAAATTCTGATCTTCATAATAACGGATTTTCTGTGCTTTTATGGGCGCAACCCCTGAGATCAATATCAGCTCCTCATCTGAGCCTAATTGCATCACTTCGCCAGACGTTAACAAAGGTCGCGGTGTTTCTTGTCGCGAAACCATTACATGACCGAGCCAAGGAGACAGCCTGTGTCCGGCATAATTACGCTGTGCTCGTTGTTCAGTGGCTGTCCCTAAGCCATCACTGATGCGTTTGGCGGTCCGTTCATCATTGGCAGCAAAGGCAATACGTACATGAGCATTATCTAGAATAGAATTATTCTCGCCATAAGCCTTGGTAATTTGATTGAGGCTTTGTGCAATGATAAAGCAACGCATACCATAGCCTGCCATGAAAGCCAGTGCGCTTTCAAAAAATGCCAATCGCCCAAGCGCTGGAAACTCATCTAACATCAATAGCAATTGATGACGATGATGGTTTTGAGGCTCCCAATCCAACCGTTCTGTTAAACGGCGAGCGATTTGGTTTAAGATCAAACGCACAAGCGGCTTGGTCCGACTTAAATCAGAAGGAGGGATCACCAAATAAAGCGACACCGGTTTTGCCCCGTTCATCAAATCCTTGATCCGCCAATCACAAGAAGACGTGTTTTGAGCAATCACAGGATCCCGATAAAGACTTAAAAAACTCAAAGCCGTTGACAAGACGCCTGATCGTTCATTTTCTGATTTATTCAATAATTCACGAGCAACAGAGGCCACAACAGGATGGGGATGAGATGTATCCCCCTTTTCCAGATGAGGTGTGGTCAGCATCTGATAAAGCACTTGTTCTAAACTCTGCTCCGGATCTGACAGAAACGTTGCCACTCGAGTGAGGTTTTTCTCTTTTTCGACGTAAAGAACATGCAAAATCACACCAACCAACAATGCATGAGCAGTTTTTTCCCAATGATTGTGATGCTCAAGCGCTCCATCAGGGTCAACCAGAATATCGGCAATGTTCTGAACATCCCGCACTTCATGCAGACCTTTGCGCACCTCAAGTAAAGGATTATATTTGGCGCTTTTGAGATCCACCGGGTTAAACAGCAAACAATCTGAAAACTTTGATCGCCATCCAGCAGTTAAATGCCAATTCTCGCCTTTAATATCATGAATGATTGCAGATCCTGTCCAAGACAAGAGGGTTGGCACCACCAACCCCACGCCTTTGCCAGATCGGGTTGGCGCAAAGGCAAGCACATGTTCAGGTCCATCATGACGTAGATACTTATCATCACGCAAACCTAAAACAACACCTTGAGGCTTAAACAAATCGGCTTGATGAATATCTCGCGGCGTTGCCCATCGCGCAGAGCCATAAGTGCTCACAAACGCATTATGCCGCGCTCGCCAAAGTGAGCCAATGACTGCAACGCCAATACCGCTAACACCACCCGTTGCGGCAATCAATCCTGCTTGATTAAAAAGATCTGGAGCATAAGGTGCAAAAGCAAACCACCATTCAAATAACCGCCATGGAAAATAAATTGGGAGCTCAAAAAAGTGGAACCATGGGGCTCCTAGCTGAGTTTGGAAGCCTAGCTGTGTTGCTACCCATTGCGTTGCCCCCCAAACACCGCCAATCACAGTGAAGATCACAACGATCATTTGCACTATCAAAACTTTAGTTGGTGTCATCGCTCATGATCCCCTTGAAACTTATGGGACCAAGCATGAGCAAAAACCTTCTAAAGAGCAATTCAGGAAAGGCGTGAAAACAGTGAAGTTACAGGTAGTTACGGTATAAATTCAGAAAACTAATCTCTTCTGATAACAATATCGTCCCAATAAAACAAACCACGGCGATCTAATTCAGGATCATTAATATCTCCCCCGTGCCACCGACGATTGACCTGATAATAGTTATTTTCTTGATCATAGATCATATTTGTAACCGGCAGGGTGACAACGGATAACCGTCCTATGGCTGCTAACAAATTATATTCTGCGACAACATAATCCCGTTCAGAAATAACAAGAGAGACTTGGCTGTTAAGTAATTCTTGCTCTGCATCTAAAACATCAAGAATTGTGCGTTGCCCAACTTTTTCTTCATCCTTTACTCCGCTAAGAGCCGTCCGGTTGGCACGCACTGCAACCTTATTGGCCTTAATTTGAGCACGAATGGCAATAATCTGTCCCCAAGCCGAAATAATTGATGACTTTACCTGAAGGCGGGATTGTTCAATCTCAGCGCGACGCTGCAAAATGATCTGTTTTGCCTGACGTATACGCGCATAAACCGCACCACTTTGATAGAGAGGAACACGAGCTCGAGCAAAAATAGAACCTGTTTCCCTTTCATCGGTTATGGGCGAGCTATCAAAGTTTTGTCCATACTGCACTTCAAGATTGACTTCGGGTAATCTTTCGCCCTTGATCACGTTTAAATTATGTAAAGCTGATTTCTCAGCAGCCAGCGCATTTTCTATTAAAGGGTGTTCATTCATCCCAATTGTTATTGCCTTAACTTGAGAAGATGGAAGGTATTTTATAATCGAACCTGGACGCCCCAAATGTTTCGGTCGTTTACCAATGACTCTCTGATATTCCGCAACAGAAGTATTAAAATTTGCTTTTGCTAAATTTAGTTCTGATTGTGCTCGACTACGTCGAGCTTTTGCTTGTGAGAGATCTGTTTGCGTGACCTCTCCCACTGAAAAGCGCTCGAATGTAGCTTCTTGCTGTTTGTTTAAAACTCTTAAGTTATGTTGCCTTAAACGAAGAATGGCCTGATCTCGAACAACATTCATATAAGCGGTAACCGCATCTCTTAAAACCAGTTGTTCAGTATTACGTAAACTTGCTCGACCAGCAGCAATGTCAGCCTTGGCAACTCGAATACCATTTATAGTTCTGAACCCTCGAAATAAAGGTTGATTTAACGAAACAGAATATCCATAGGGAGAGCTACGACCATCTGCCAAAGTACTTGGTTTAGTATTAGTCCTTAGTGAACCAACTTCAGCATTTAATGTGATATTTGGACGATATCCAGATTGAGCTTGTGCTAAACCTTCATCAGTTGCTCTTAAACGAGCCTGCTCAGCTATCAATTGAGGGTTATATTTGTATGCGGCGGCAAGTGCCTCATTTAACGTTTCAGCATGCAAAATAGATGGTTTAAAAACAATCAAAGAGATATAAAATATGTATTTGTAAACACAAATACCTGAATTTAAGCAGTTCATATATCTTCTCTTCTTTATTTAACAAAAGAATCAAGTTTCTGATTAAAAAAATACTAAGAGAACGCTTCTTGATAAACAAAACAAATACAACATTACTTATTATCTTTGCACAGAATTGTCATTGATAAACCAAAATGGCTATTCTCTTTCCTCTTTACAATACAATTGCTTATTGCATTATATTTTATATGATGCTTTATTTATAAATATCGTTTAATTTACTATCATCGTATTAGATAAGAAAACATGTCTAGTTTCTTCGAGGATGACTTATCAACTTTAATTCAGTTAATTTATGATGCTGCACTTGATGCAGACTATTGGCCTTTTTTTCTTGATCAAATCTCTCAGTCTTTTGACTCTGCAAAAGGCACGTTTTTTATATTTGATGGTGAAAAGAGTGATTACCCCTTCATTTATGATTACAATGTCGACCCTGATTATTCTCGTGCGTTTGAGCAATATTACAGCACTTTAAATCCATACACATTAGGCGCCCTTGGAAACATGCCTCAAGGAAAGGTAGTTTATGCCTCTGAGTTCTTTAGTGAAGAAGAATGCAAAAAAACTGAGTTCTACAATGACTTTCTAAAGCCTCAAAATGTCAGTACAGCACATACCTGCATCAATCTAGAAAACTATCCAAATAGAATTGCAACTCTAATAGTCGCACCACCGGCACATATTTTTGATGCTAAAAGAGAGTTTTATGCCAATAAACTTCAACTACTAGCTCCACATATTGTAAGGGCGATTGAGCTTAATCGTCTGACCCAAGGGCTGCAACTCGCGCAGCAATCACTTGAAACCTTAATCTTAAATTTCAACTGGCCTCTTTTCATAGTCGATCAAAATGGCCGAATACAAACCTCGAACTCTCAAGCAGAACAGTTAATACAAAAAAGCTCATTATTATATCTTGATAATTTTAGGTGCCTGCAAGCAAAGGGGATACAACAAAATGCAGCACTTACAAAAGCAATTGCAACGAGTGGACAAATAAATGGTAAGACAGGGGAACCTTTACCTCTGATTGATAGCCGCTCTGGTTGCTCATATATGGCCTGGGTTTTACCATTAACTCAACCAAACTCTGATAAATCAAATCAGACCTTTTCTTTTATTAATGAGCTTAACAAGCAATGTTCTCTTGTCATTATAGTTCCTCTTGATGGCACTTCAGATCACTCCATAGATCTCATCACACAAGCCTTAAACGTAACACAAGCTGAAGCAAGGTTGATAAATGCTTTAATGGACGGAACCACCCTCACTGAATATGCTCTGAAGTCAAAAATTTCAAAAAACACGGCGAAAAACCACTTAGCCAACATCTATTATAAAACAGGTACAACACGCCAAGCTGAATTGGTGGCATTTGCATATAAGCTTTTAGGACCATTAGAAAGAATAAAAATCTAAAGTTCATTTACCGCTCTCTAAACGCTCGTTTCAATTGATCGGCAAACGGCTTCACCAAATAGCTCATCACAGTTCGCTCATGAGACGTGATCATCACTTCAGCAGGCATGCCTGGTTTAATTGTTTTACCCTTTAGCCGCTTTTCTTCATTCTCATTCAACACAATGCGAATTTTAAAAAAGGGCTCTTGTGTTTCTGAAACTACGGTTTGATCAGGAGACACCCAGGTGACTTTGCCTAAGAGCTCTGGTGTATTTCTTGTATTAAAGGCAGTGAACCGTATTCGTGCACTCATGTCACTGCCAACACGATCGCGTTGAAAGGGAGGTATCCTCGCATCAATAACTAGCTCATCTTTTTCCGGAATAACTGAAAGCAATGTATCACCGGAGCGGATTACACCACCAACAGTGTGAACAGCTAATTCATGAATGCGCCCAGCGCTTGGTGACCTGATGTCCAATCGCTTTAGTTTGTCTTCAATGGCTGTTCGTTTTTCTATCAATTGTGCCAACTCACCATCAACTGTTTCCAGCTCTTTTAAAGCCTCAGCCTCAAAATTATCGTCTTGTTCTAAAAGTTGCAGCTTCGTTTCTGCAATTTTGCCCCGTGCTTTGGCAATATCAGCTTGCAAGCGACCGATCTCACCCTTCACTGAAAGTTTTTCTCGCTCCATCGTGTTAAAACGGCTCATAGGAACCAAATCCCGTTTCTTTAAACGTTTCAGCGCTTTGATCTCTTTATCCAATATTGTCAGTTGTTTTGTCTTAGATTTGATGATGTGCTCGAGTCCATCAACTTCCTGGCCCAGTTGAATGATCCGTTCTTTTAATTGTTTTTTTCTCCCTTCAAGTACCATTTTTCGTTTTTCAAAACGTTTTAAT
Source organism: Hyphomicrobiales bacterium (assembly GCA_017640685.1). Classification (GTDB taxonomy): domain Bacteria; phylum Pseudomonadota; class Alphaproteobacteria; order Rhizobiales; family HXMU1428-3; genus HXMU1428-3. Next base: position 1,459 of record JAEPQF010000085.1, on the reverse strand, counting down.
TGTACATCTTGAACTGATTTTGCATGTGCTAACAACTCATCATCAACAGTAAGAGAGTTTAGTGAGAGTTCAGCAAGTTTCACGGCATTATCACGTTCGGCAACCAAGCGATGCTTGCGAATTTCAAGTTCTGTAATTCTTTTGGATGTCGCGCCTTGTTCGGCATTTAATTGTGCTCCATCTAAACGAAAAAGGACCTGACCAACGGAGACGTGATCCCCCTCTTTCACATTGATCTTGGCGATGATGCCCCCATCTTGATGCTGGACTTGTTGTTTATTGGATTGCACAACCACTGTCCCCGGCGCAATCACGGCAGATTGCAATGAGGCAAATGTGGCCCAGCCACCAATACCACCAATGAGCAATCCAGCAAGCAAACACCCAGCCCAAAGATGGTGATTAAGAGAGCGCTTTAGCGATGTAAGATCATGTTTTGACAATGCGTAATGCTCCACTTTGTTGGCCGCGCAGTTTCGCGATATAGTCCATCACTTGATCTTTATCGCCAAAGATATGCGCTTCGCCTTGATGCATGAAAAGCAGTTTTTCAATGTTCGCAATAGCAGCACGACGATGCGCAACGACGATAACAATAGATCCCGCCTCTCTTAATTGGCTGATCGCTGCGATAAGGGCTTGTTCGCCATCTGCATCGATATGCGCATTTGGCTCATCCAAAACCACCAGAAACGGTGTGTTATAGATGGCGCGTGCTAAACCAATGCGTTGACGCTCACCGGCTGATAAAGAAATACCGCCTGTTCCGATGAGGGTCTCATAGCCATCAGGAAGAGATAAAATGAGCTCATGCACACCGGCCCGTTTGGCGGCTTCTAAAATTGTCTCTGAAGGAGCGTCTTTTTGAAAGCGAGAGATGTTATCTGCAATCGTGCCATCAAATAACAAAACATCTTGCGGTAAATAGCCAATGAACTTGCCCCGGTCTTCATCAGACCATTGATCAAGCGTGGCCCCATCAAGGCGCATCTCGCCTTTGTGCGTAGGCCACACCCCAACCAGCCCGCGCAACAAGCTTGATTTACCAGAGCCGCTCGCCCCAATGATACCGAGCCCCTCACCAGCTTTTAGATCGAGGCTCACCTTTTGAGCCAGTAATTTTTGTTGATGCGGCGCTGAGACAGCAAAATTATCTAGAGTGAATTTTTTTGAAGGCAACTCAAGTTGCAG